>JAEWML010000002.1 GCA_023393155.1 Bacillota bacterium | reverse complement strand
GCCCCGGCTCCATGTGGCAAGCAAGCGGCCAAGAAGTTCCTCCGCCTCCCGAAGCGTAGCGGTCAGCCGCTCTATGTCCAAATCCTCAATGTCCTCGTCGGGGTAATCCACCACGGCATAAAACTGGGAGGCAATGGCCGTCAGGCTTTCATAAACGGCGGACAGGCTGCGGCTCAGCGCCCCGTTTAGCTGCATAGCGGCGTTTCGGGCGGCGGCGGGGCTTTCCGCCTCGATGAGGTCGATGACGGCCTCCGCCTGCGTCAAATCCAGCTTGCCGTTTAAAAACGCTCGCTGGGTAAATTCTCCGGGCCGGGCCTGCCGCGCACCGGCGGCAAACAGGGCCAATAAAAGCTCCCCCATGGCCACGGGGGAGCCGTGGCAGTGAAGCTCCGCGCTGTCCTCGCCTGTGTAGCTGGCGGGGCCGGGAAAGCGGACGGCCATGCCGCCGTCCAGCACGCGGCCTTCCGCGTCCAGCATCCGGCCCATAAAGAACCTGCGGGACTCCAGCTCCGAAAAAGCCTTCTGACAGTCCGGGTGAAACACCCGGCCCACCACCGCGTCCGTCTCCGGACCGGAAATGCGAATCACGCCGATGGCGACGGGGGCCTTCCCCGTGGCAATGGCAGCAATGGTATCCATGGCGGCTCCTTTCCGTGCAGCGCACAAAAGCGGCGGGGCGGAGCGACTGCTCCGCCCCGTATTTCATAAAAGTGAAAAAGAGTTACTGAATGGGCTCGCCCTTGGCCTTCTTCTCCTCAATTTCCTTCATGGCGTCCCTGTGGGAGAGGTTCCAGCGGCCCTTCTCGTCAATTTCCATGAACTTGACCCACATCATGTCGCCCACCTTGCAGGCGTCCTCCACCTTCTCGATGCGGCGGTCCGCCAGCTTGGAGATGTGGCACAGGCCGTCCTTGCCGGGGGCAATCTCGATAAACGCGCCAAAGGTCATCAGACGAACCACGCGGCCGTAATACAGCTTGCCGACTTCGGGGACAAACACGATGTCGTTGATGCACTTTCTGGCGGCTTCGCCGGAGGTGGCGTCCGCGGCGGCAATGAAAATAGAGCCGTCGTCGTTAATATCGATTTTCGCGCCGGTGTCGGCCACGATTTTCTGAATCACAGAGCCGCCCTTGCCGATCACCTCGCGGATGCGGTCCGGGTCGATGTGCATGGTGATCATCTTAGGGGCGTAGCGGGAAACCTCGGACCGGGGAGCGGCAATGCAGGGCAGCATGACCTGATCCAGAATCTCAATACGTGCGTCGCCTGTGATTTCCAGCGCGTTTTTGATGATCTCCATGGTCAGGCCGTCGTTCTTCAAATCCATCTGAATGGCGGTGATGCCCTTCTTGGTGCCCGCCACCTTAAAGTCCATTTCGCCGTGGAAATCCTCCACGCCCTGAATGTCGATAAAGGTGGTGAAGCCGCCGTTGTCGTCCTGAATCAATCCGCAGGAGATGCCCGCCACGGGGGCCTTAATGGGCACGCCCGCGTCCATCAGCGCCAGAGTGGAGCCGCAGATGGAGCCCTGAGAGGTAGACCCGTTGGAGGAGACCACCTCGCTCACCACGCGGATGGCATAGGGGAATTCCTCCACGGAGGGGAGCACCGGCACCAGCGCCCGCTCGGCAAGCGCGCCGTGGCCGATTTCGCGGCGGCCGGGGCTGCGGGCGGGCTTGGACTCGCCCACGGAGTAGCCGGGGAAGTTGTAATGGTGCATATAGCGCTTCTCCGTCTCTTCCCAGATGGTGTCCAGCTTCTGGTTGGCGGAGAGGGTGTCCAGCGTGCAGGCGGAAAGCACCTGCGTCTGGCCGCGGGTGAACAGGCCGGAGCCGTGGACCCGGGGCAGAATGCCCACTTCCGCGTCCAGTGCGCGGATTTCGTTGCTCTTGCGGCCGTCTACCCGGTGGCCTTCCAGCAGCCAGGCCTTGACAATCTTCTTCTGGAATTTATAGGTGATCTCGTCCAGATACTGGTCCATGTTGGGGTATTCCTCCAGGAACAGGCCGTGCCACTTCTCGATGAGCTGGTTCCAGCGGCTCTCCCGGACGTTTTTGTCGTCGGTATCCATGGCGGCCTTGGCGTCGTCCATGGTGGCGGCCACGATTTTCTCAAACAGCTCCTGATTGAAGTCGGCGTGGGGATACTCAAACTTGGCCTTGCCGATTTCGCTCACCATCTGGTTGATGAGGGCAATCTGCTTCTGGTTCTCCTCGTGGGCCATGCGGATGGCCTCGTACATGGTGTCGTTGCTGACTTCGTTGGCGCCGGCCTCGATCATAACCACCTTTTTGCCGGTGGAAACCACGGTCACGTCCAGATCGGAAGCCTTGTGATCCTCAGAGTTGGGGTTGAAAATCAGCTTTCCGTCCACAAGGCCCACCTTCAGCGCCGCCACGGGGCCGTTCCAAGGAATGTCGGAGATAGCCAAAGCGGCGGAGGTGCCGATAAGAGCGGCGATTTCGGGAGAGCAGTCCCGGTCTACGCTCATGACCGTGCACATCACGGACACGTCGTTGCGGAAATCGTGGGGGAACAGGGGGCGGATGGGCCGGTCGATGACCCGGGAGGTCAAAACGCCCTTTTCGCCGGGGCGGCCTTCGCGCCGGTTGAAGGAGCCGGGAATGCGGCCCACGGAGTACAGCTTCTCCTCAAAGTCCACGCTCAGGGGGAAGAAATCGATTCCGTCCCGGGGACGGGCGGCAGCGGTGACGCAGCACAGCACGCGGGTGTCGCCGTAGCCCACCATGACGGCGGCGTTGGCCAGCTCCGCCAGTTTGCCCACCTCCATGGTGAGGGGACGGCCCGCCAAATCCATCTCGTATTTGCGGTAGCCGGGGTATTGACGCTTGGTAATAATGGTTGACATGTTGCTTTCTCCTTTTGGGAAATTAAATTTTTTGCGTCATACCGGCCATTTAGCACTTGAAAACACAACCTCGCAGGGGCTTTTCCGGGGGTGCATTTTCAACTGCTAAAGGCATGTTGGGCGGCGCAAAATCTATGAAAAGGGGGCGGTGCAGACAAACTACACCGCCCACGCTTCATCTTACTTACGAATGCCGAGCTTTGCAATCAGGGCGCGGTAACGCTCAACGTCCTTCTTCATGAGGTAGTCAAGCAGGCTGCGGCGCTTACCGACCATCATAATGAGGCCGCGGTTGGAGTGCTTGTCCTGAGGGTTGGCCTTCATGTGCTCGGTGAGGGTGTTAATCCGCTCCGTCAGAATGGCAATCTGGACCTCGGGAGAACCGGTGTCCGTGGCGTGGGTGCGGTTTGCGTCAATAATCGCGGTTTTTTCTTCTTTGCGCATCATAATTGTTTCCACCTTTTTTAAAAATTACCCACAGAACTGCGCATCGGGCCGGTGAGAGCCGCGAAACGAAGCGCTGGGGAGCCGCAGGTTTGCGTGCTTTTTTACTATATCATAAGGATTCCCGATTGTAAAGATTCTTTTCATGTTTCTGTCAATCATTTTTCCCCAAAAATGCCGAAATTCAAACGTTTTGACTTCTATTCCCGTTTTTTATAAACCTCCGTCCCGCTAAAACATAAAAAATTTCTGTCACAAGAGAAAAAGGCCCCGAAAAGCTGTAATTGCGGCTTCTCGGGGCGCTTTTTTTAAAATGTAACAAAAGGAAGGACGCGCAGCCCCGCCCGTAGGCTTACAGATGGCTTCGACAGTCCACCATAACCTTTACCACGTCGCCCGTGGGGGAGCCGCACAGTTCCATGCCCTGCTGCACCTGGTCCAGCGGGAGAACTTTGGTAATCAGCTCGTCAAAATTGATGGGGGCGGCCTCCATCATCTCAATGGCGGCGTCAAAGTCCTTGTGGTTGTAGTTGCGGGTGATAATCAGATTGACTTCTTTCATAAACAGCCGCTGAAGCTGAAGCTGCATGGGCTTGGGATAAGCCGCCACCAGCACGACACGGGAGTGGGGGTGAATCAGCTCCACCATGGTGTCCAGTCCCGCCTGCGTGCCGGAAACCTCAAACACCGCGTCGGCGCCCACGCCGTCCGTCGCGTCAAAAACGTACTGTCGCAGGTCCGTCTCCTTCGGGTTCACCGCCGTGAACCCAAGCTGCCGGGCCTTTTCAATGCGGACGGGATTTACCTCGGAAATCACCACCTGAAGCCCCAGATACCGGGCAACCAGCGCCGTCATCAGTCCGATGGGGCCGCTGCCGATGACCACGGCGTAGTCCCCGCCCTTGGACTGGGAGCGCTCCAGCGCATGGAAGCACACGGCCAGCGGCTCCACCAGCGCGCCGTGAAGCAGGCTGATGCCCTCCGGCAGGCGGTGGAGCGTGCGCTCATGGACCGTCCAGCGGTTGCACATGGCGCCCCAAGAATCCAGCCCCATGAAGTTGAGGTTGGCACAGCAGTTGTTGTCCCCCTCTTTGCATACAACGCAGTCCTCGCAGTAGTCCAGCGGGCAAACCGCCACGCGGTCGCCCGCCTTCCAAGCGGTGACGCCCTCGCCCACCGCAGCCACAATACCGGCGCACTCGTGGCCGATGGCCCGGGGAAGGGATTTGAACCGATAGTCATAGTCGCCGTGGTAAACGTGCAGGTCCGAGCCGCAGATGCCGCAGTAGGCCACGTCCACCTGCACCTCATGGGCCTGGGGGGGAGCGGGCTCGTAATCATGCAGGGCAAAAGCGTGGTTGCCCTCGTACAAATTCGCTTTCATAAACAGGTACCCCTTTTTTAGAATAGTCGCCGGATAAAAGCCAGATCACTATGAAATTTTTAGCAAATCTCATGCCAGCTAAGGCGCGATTTTGGCTTTTAGCAAGCGTTTATTGAAATATTTAAGAAAAGTTTATAGTTCTACCCTTAATTAAAAAAATAAACGAAAAAAAGCGGCCCGTAAAGGGCCGCCCGCGTGGCGGGGAAGAGTGCCCGAAGGAGCGGCAATGGAAAAATGATGCATGGAAAGGGGACGTTTGAGGTGGTCGCGCATCGGGTGATGCTGTTTTACATCTGAAGTTTAAAAAGCGCAACATTATCTGGCACACTGCACAACAAAACGAAAAAAACTTCGTGAAAACCGGGTGATATTTTTGGCGCGCCGTTTGCTTGTTTTTATGCGGGAAGCAAACGCGGTTGTTTTCGCGAAGTTCAGCCGCAAATCTTGGTATAAGGAAGTGTCAACATGGAGAGCGCGTTAACGTCAAAGCAGCTATTGGCGAAGCTGCAGGAGGAACATTACGCGGGGGCTATGCAGGCCAAGAAGGAAGGAAAACTGGTGGCGTGGGCCACGTCCATCTGTCCGCAGGAGCTGCTTGAGACGTTGGATATCGACGTTGTGTATCCCGAAAACCACGCCGCCGCCATCGGCGCGCGGAAGGATGCGCCGCAGTTTATTGCCAACGCGGAGGGAAAGGGCTATTCCGCGGACATCTGCTCCTACGCCCGGGTGAACATCGGCTATACCGATATTCAGTTTTCCGAGGCGGAAAACATTCCCATGCCCGACTTGATCTTCTGCTGCAGCAATATCTGCAACACCGCGGTAAAATGGTATGAAAACCTGGCCAAGTTGCTGCACATTCCGCTGGTGATGTTTGACATGCCCTTCAATCACACCTTTGACATTCCGGAGCACAGCATCCGCTACATGCGCGGGCAGATTGAGCACGCCATCGCGCAGTTGGTGGAAATCACCGGGAAGAAATTTGATTACGACAAGTTCGGGCAGGTCATGAAGGTGTCGTCCGACGCGGCATTGTGGTGGCGGCGGGCCACGGATTTGGGCCGCAATCATCCCTCGCCCCTCAACGGATTTGACATGTTCAACTATATGGCCATGATTGTCTGCGCCCGGGGCAAAGAGTCCACCCGGGACTTGTTCAAGCTCTGGCACGACGAGATGGCCGAAAAGGTACGGCTTGGCATCGGCCCATGGAAGGAGGGGGAGGAGAAGTACCGCATTATGTGGGACGGAATCGCCTGCTGGCCCCACCTCTCCGTGACCTATAAAACCCTAAAAAAATACGGAATCAACATGGTAACCAGCACCTATCCCGAGTCCTGGACCATTGTGTACGAGCAAAACGATTTGGACGGCATGGCCCGGGCATACAGCGCCAACTACGCCAACCGCAATCTGGACTACGGCACCGGAAACGTCATCAAGCTGGTGCGGGACTTCGATCTGGA
>JAEWML010000234.1 GCA_023393155.1 Bacillota bacterium | reverse complement strand
GATATGCACGGTGATTCTGGTCTGCGCATGGACGGCCTGCGTGCTATTGCTGCATGCCAATACCAGCGAGGGGTTTGCCGCGCCTGTTTTTGTGCTGGCGGTGCTCCTGATTTCACGACTGACCGACGGATACCTCTTCGGACTTCTGGCCGCCGTGGTGGGGGTTATGTCCGTAAACTATATGTTTACCTATCCGTTTGGGGCGATTGATTTTACCCTTTCCGGTTATCCTCTGACTTTTTTGACGCTTCTCATGGTTTCCATCGTCACCAGCGCCCTGACCACGAAGATTAAACAGCAGGAGAAGCTTCACACCGACAATGAGATGGAAAAAATGCGGGCGAATCTGCTTCGCTCCGTGGCCCACGATATCCGAACGCCGCTGACGTCCATTGTAGGGTCTACCTCCGCTATTTTGGAAAATCCCTCGATTTCAAGAGAGGAGCAGGGGGAGCTGCTTCGGGACGTGCGGGAGGAAGCGCAGTGGCTTATCAGGGTGGTGGAGAACCTTTTGTCCATCACGCGGATCGGAGACAACGGGCAGGCCCACATTGTCAAGAAGAATGAAGCGGCGGAAGAAATTTTGGGAGAGACGGCCCGGAAATTCCGCAAGCGCTTTCCCAATGTGCACGTTACTGTAAAGGCGCCTCATGAGCTTTTGCTGGTGCCGATGGACGCCATTTTGATTACGCAGGTGCTGGTAAATTTGCTGGAAAACGCCGTGCGCCACGGTGAGACAACCACACGGGTGGCCCTGTCTGTGAGCCGGGACGGAAAGATGGCCAAGTTTTCCGTTCAGGACAACGGGCAGGGGATTCCCAGAGATCAAATGCCCCGCCTGTTTGACGGGACGCTCAAGCGCAGCGAAACCCCCGCCGGTGACGGAAAGCGGGATATGGGACTGGGTCTGATGGTGTGCCTCACTATCGTGAAAGCCCATAAGGGGTTTATGGAGGCGCGGAATATAGAGGGAGGCGGCGCGGAATTTTTATTCTGCCTGCCCGCGACAGAGGAGGAAGAACAGTGAATATCCGGGAAAAGGTATTGGTGGTGGAGGATGAGAAAAGCATCTCCCGGTTTATCTCCGCCATACTGGACAACAACGGCTATGAGTCTGTGCAGGCCCGAACGGGGACGGAGGCGTTGTCCATGATTTCGTCCCACTGCCCGGATCTGGTGATTTTGGACCTGGGTTTGCCGGACATGGACGGGCTGGAAATTCTGCGGAACCTGCGTTCCTGGTCCAGCCTGCCGGTGGTGGTGGTCTCCGCCCGGGATCACGAGCAGGACAAGGTGGCGGCGCTGGATCTGGGGGCGGATGATTATCTGACAAAGCCCTTTGGAACCGCCGAGCTGCTGGCGCGGGTCCGGGCCGCCATCCGCCACACCCGCACCACCTCCGCCAACGACGGGGTTGCCCGGGAGGGCACCTATACAGTGGGCCGCCTGACCATTGATTATAACAAGCACCAGGTGCTGGTGGACGGGGAGAACGCAAAGCTGACGCTCAGCGAATTTCGCATTGTGGCATTGCTTGGAAAATACGCGGGCAAGGTGCTTACCTACGATTTTATTATCAAAGAGCTGTGGGGCCCTCGCGCGGGAGACGACAACCAGATTCTCCGGGTCAATATGGCAAACATTCGCCGGAAGGTGGAAAAAAACCCGGCAGAGCCGGAGTACTTTTTTACAGAGGTAGGCGTGGGCTATCGTCTTGCCGAGGGAAATTGAGCTTACACCGGCGGTTTTTCGGCGGAACCGGATGCGCTTGTAAACAGACGGGAAGCAGGTTTTGTAAACTGCTTCCCGTTTTTACGTGCGTATGAATGTAAAAAGAGCAATGCCTGTTTAACGGCGTTTTGGTTTGCATAAAATAGCTGCTTTTGGCAATATTTTAACGAAACTTTAACAGTAATTGTGGTGATTTTGATAACATCGAAATAATTCTTAACAAACTCTGAACGCTTTTTAAAGGAAAAATCTGATATTATCTTAACAAGGACCCTGACAGGGTCCGTTAAGAGCCGTGTGGGAGCGGCAGAAACAAAGGAGTGTGTGTATCTATGGCAACCTTTTTCATTGGCCTCGTGATTCTCATAGGCGGAGGAGCGCTTTACGGCACCTTCTGCGAGAAAGTCTTCGGGCCGGACGACCGGGAGACACCAGCCTATTCCAAGCAGGACGGCGTTGACTACGTTCCCATGAAGGAATGGAAGAACAGCCTCATCAACCTGCTGAACATTGCCGGAACCGGCCCCATCATCGGGCCCATTCAGGGTATTTTGTTCGGACCCATCGCGTTTTTGACCATTCCCATCGGCAACGTGATCGGCGGTGCCATGCACGATTATTTCTCCGGCATGATCTGCCTGCGCGACGGCGGCACCCAGATGCCCGAGATGGTGCGCAGATACAGCAACAAGGGTGTATATGCGATTTATCAGGTCATCCTCTGCGTGCTGCTGCTGCTGGTGGGCGCGGTGTTCATTTACACCCCCGGCGACATTGCCGCCACGCAGGTGCTAGGGTTCTCCGGCGCCCCCACGGCTGTCTCCACCTGGGTGATTTACGGTGTGATTTTTGCCTACTATTTGATTGCCACCGTCTTTCCCATTGATAAGATTATCGGCAGAATTTACCCTATTTTCGGCGCGATTCTGCTCTTTTCCGCCGTGGGCGTGCTTATCGGCCTGCTGACGCAGGGTTATCCCCTGCTGAACGTTTGGGACGACTGGAACGGCGGTCTGGTTAAGTACGGCGACTATTTCGGCGGCAACCACTTTATCCCTATCTTCTTCATCACTGTGGCCTGCGGTATTCTCTCCGGCTTTCACTCTACGCAGACCGCGATTATCGCCCGCACCATGAAGAACGAGAAGCAGGGCCACACCACCTTTTACCGCATGATGACGCTGGAAGGCTTCATTGCCATGATCTGGGCTGCGGGCGCGATGGGCGTTTACAACCTGGGCCTGCAGGAGGCCAATCCCTCTTTGGCTACCGGTACCATCGGCGTTGTCTGCAAGAGCCTTTTGGGCAATGCGGGCGGCCTGATTGCACTGCTGGGCGTGATCGTTCTGCCCATCACCTCAGGCGACACGGCCCTTCGCGCCCTGCGC
>JAEWML010000220.1 GCA_023393155.1 Bacillota bacterium | reverse complement strand
CCGGCACCGCTGCGACCTCCATCAAGATCGCCGGCGTCCAGCACGAGTTTTCCACTGTCCCCGGCGTCAAGGAGGATGTGACGGAGATTGTCCTGAATGTAAAGGGCCTCCTCACCAAGCTCCACGGCGAAAGCGGGAAGACGGTCTATGTTGAAGCTGTCGGCCCCTGCGAGGTCACCGCCGGCGATATCAAGGCCGACGGCGAGGTGGAGATTCTCAACCCCGAGCTTCACATCGCCTCGCTGGACAGCGGCGCGACGCTGAATATGGAAATCACGCTGTCCCACGGCCGGGGCTATGTCTCTGCCGACAAGAACAAGCATGCAATGAGCCAGCAGGTGATCGGCGTGATTCCCATTGATTCGATCTATACCCCGGTGTACAAGGTCAACTATACTGTGGAGCCCACCCGCGTGGGCACGTCCAGCGATTTTGATAAGCTGACGCTGGAGGTCTGGACCGACGGCACCATCTCCGCAAGGGACGCCGTGTCCCTTGGCGCCAAGATTCTGTGCGACCACTTCACGCTCTTCACCGACCTCTCGGAGAACGTGGGCAGCAAGCCCACGGTGGTGGAGAAGGGAGAGGCCCAGCGGGATAAGGTGCTTGAGATGACCATTGAGGAGCTGGACCTGAGCGTGCGCAGCTTTAACTGCCTTAAG
Source organism: Bacillota bacterium (assembly GCA_023393155.1). Classification (GTDB taxonomy): domain Bacteria; phylum Bacillota; class Clostridia; order Oscillospirales; family Oscillospiraceae; genus Oscillibacter. The sequence continues at coordinate 9,157 of JAEWML010000220.1, read as the reverse complement.
CGCGCCAACATCAACACCGTGGAGGACCTGATTTCCAAGACCGAGGACGAGATGATGAAGGTTCGCAATCTGGGCCGCAAGTCGCTGGAAGAAGTAATCAACAAGCTGGCGATGATGGGTCTGGCTCTGGCAGACGAAGAGAATAATTGACTGAAAGCCCGGTGGGAGACTGCCGGGAGAGAAAATTCCCGATAAGGAGGAATACCGAAATGCCCGGAACCCGTAAACTCGGTAAAACAACGGACCAGCGCAGGGCGATGCTTCGCCAGCAGGTCACCGATTTCCTGGACAAAGGCGCTATGGAGACAACCGTCACCCGCGCCAAGGAGATCAAGCCCCTGGCCGAGAAGATGATTACCTTGGGGAAGAAGAACGATCTGGCCGCCTATCGGCAGGCCATGACCTTCATTACCCGCGAGGATGTTTGCAAGAAGATCTTCAAGGAGATCGCCCCCGGCTATGCGGAGCGCAACGGTGGTTACACCCGCGTCATCCGCACCGGCATTCGCCGCGGAGACGCCGCGGAGACGGCCATTATCGAGCTGGTAAAGTAAATACCTTAAAAGCGCCCCTGCCGACCGGCAGGGGCGCTTTTTTAACCGTAATTTTTTCGGCAGGAAAAGGAACGCATCAGCATAAAAGAAATGCGCCCCCGAAGACATACCGTTTATACAACAAGAAAACGCACAGAATCGCTGCTTTACCAATCCGCAGCAAACGGCCTCTTACGGCTTCCTAATGAAGGAAGTCTGCCAGATATGCTCATTACAGAGGAGAAATTATACAGCCCTTGCATCCATGGGTCAAGAACCTATAAATGCAGAAAATTTTAATCGTCCAGAAATCTGCTCCGCAGTAATACAATCTCCTGTCCGTAGCCAGCCGCGTCCTCCTGCGGCGTTTCCAGATAAAAGGGCAGGTGCCGCAGCTTGGGGTGATTGATGATGGCGGTGAACGCGTCAAGACCAATACTGCCCTCGCCAATGCGGGCGTGACGGTCCTTGTGGCTGGCAAAGGGATTTTTGCTGTCGTTCAGGTGGACGGCCCGCAGACGGTCAAGGCCAACGGTCTTGTCAAACCTCTCAAGCACGCCATCCAGATCGTGAACCAAATCGTACCCGGCGTCGTAAACGTGGCAGGTGTCCAGACACACGCCCAGCAGTTCACGGTGCTCCACAAGGTCGATAATGGCCCGCAGCTCTTCAAAGCTGCGGCCCACCTCGCTGCCCTTGCCGGACATGGTTTCAAGAAGCACCCGCGGAGTTTGCCCGGGCCGCAGAACGGCGTTCAGCGTTTCGGCAATCAGCGCAATCCTCGCTTCCGCGCCCTGCTTCACATGGCTTCCGGGGTGAAAGTTGTACAGGCTGCCGGGAAAATGACCAAGACGGGCCAAATCGTCCGCCATTGTATTTCTCGCAAATTCCCGGATATGGGGGTCGGCAGCGCAGCAGTTCAGGGTGTAGGGCGCGTGGGCCAGGACGGGAAATATGCCGTGCTCCTCCGCAAAGGCGCGGTAGGCGGCAATATCCTCCATGTCCAGCGCTTTGGCTGCCCCGCCCCGGGGATTGCGGGTAAAAAATTGGAAGGTGGTGGCGCCGATTTCCGCCGCCGTTTTTCCCATGGCTAGAAAACCTTTGGAAGAGGAGAGGTGACATCCGATGTTCAGCATAAAAATCCTTTCGTCGAAGAGGGCTTACAGTGCAATCCGGTCCTCTGCCATCATGGGCCGCAGGCTGCGCACCCGGGACAGAGCCGCAAGAAGAAGACCGCCAAGCACATAGCACACCACCGCCTCGCCAAGGCCCACCGTAAGGGCGTTGTACGCCAACGCCGCGGGAAAAGCGGCGGTAAAGCCCGTTTGCTGAAAAGCGATGACCGCGCCCACGATGCCTGCGTTGCACAAGACCGGCGGCAGAGGGGCCAGCCATTTGTTGGGGGCCTTCATGGTGAGGACCGCCGCCAGAAGCGTTGCAAGGGAGCCGAATACAATGTCCAGCGCGCCGTAGGGCGACAGGAGATTTGCAACAAGGCACCCCACAAACAGGCCCGGTGCGGCGGCGGGAAACAGAAAGGGCAGGACGCACAGCGCCTCGGAAAAGCGAAACTGCACCGGCCCATAGGCCACGCCGAAGATGGCGGCAAAGTAGCTGAGGACGGCGTACAGCGCCCCTACGATACCGGCTAAGGTAATTTGCTGTACGGTGAAGCGGGATTTGGACATGAAAAAAGACCTCCTTCAAAATTCGGAGGCCGTCACAAAGCACGCGGCGCGCAACTGCGCGCAGCCCCCATTTTTTTGTTTAGAGAACGGCGGTAAATACTGCCGAACGAACGCCGCCAGCGGCGCTTGGACAGGGATATGGCACCTGTCGCTTGGAAGTATAGCACAGCCGGTGCGCAAAAGTCAAGGGGCCGCCAACAGGCGGCCCCTTGCGATGTTCATTTATGAATTGGACACCACGAGACAGTACAGCTCGGAGGTCTTGTCGGCGTTGAGCCGCAGCTCCGGTTCCACGCCCAGTTCCTCCAGAATGGCCGTCAGCTCCTCTTGTGTCATGGCGTAGCCGGTTCCGGTACCGCCGTCTTGGTCGGAGTAGGGTTGGCTCTCCCGGCCCTCCAAAAGCTCGCTCAGGCGCTCACCGGCGGGAAGAAACACCACCCCGGCAAACACTGTGCCTTCGTCCGAAGCGCCGCCGTCTTCGCTGGACTGGGCCATGAGGAAGGAGGGCGGGGCCTGCTGCTGCTCGGAAGGCTCCGCACTGTTGGCGGAGGGGGTGTCGTACATCTCAAGGAGCTGGGAGGAGGAAGCCGTGTAGCTCCGGGTCATCGCATCCTCGCTGGAGAACGCGTCGTAAGATCCGTCTTCTTCCACAGAGGGGCTAAGCTCCCCACTTTCCGCCGCGCTGCTTTCCGATTCGGCCTTGAAAGCCGCGCCGCTTCCCGCCATGGCGGCCATGGGCGCGCTGCCGGAAAAACTTTCAAAGGGCAGCACCCGCACGGCGGCGAATACAAGGGCGGCGCAGGCCGCCAGAGACGCCACCGTTTTCAGGGCGCGGTGAGGCTTTTTCCGGGGCGCGGCGTTTGCCCGGATGACCGCCATCACGCCGTCGGCAAAGCCTGCGGGGACCTCCGTCTCTTCCACGTCTCCAAACGCGGCCCGGATGGCAAAAGCGTCCGAGACATATGCGGCGCAGGCGGGACAGGCGGCGAGATGCTCCCGCACGGTTCCGGCTTCCTGCTCCGGCAGCTCCCCGTCCACAAAGGAATCCAAAAGAGGTGCGTATTGTTCACAAATTTTCATTTTATCGCCCCTCCTTCTCTGTATTCTTGGACGGAGCGGCGGGTAAAAAGTTCCCGGTTTCCGTTAAAAATTCGCAAAGCCGCTTTCGGCCCCGGTTAATCCGGGACTTCACGGTCCCCAAGTCCACGTCCAGCGCGGTGGAAATCTCCTGATAGCTCAGTTGATGCAGCTCACGCAGCACCAGCACCGCCCGGTAGTCGTCCGGCAGGGTTTTCAGCCCGGAGCGGATGGCCTCCCGCAGCTCAGATTGCTCCGCCTCCTCGTGGGGGGTGAGCCGGTCGTCGGGAATGTTCAGGCTCAGCTCTCCGTCGTCCAGAGAGACGGCCCGCTGCCGCTTTTCCCTGCGCAGCAAATCCACCGACGCGTTGGAGGTCAGGCGGTACAGCCAGGTTGAAAAGCTGGCCTCCCCCCGGAAGAAGGGCAGGCTTTGCCACGCGGAGAGAAGCGCCTCCTGCGCCGCCTCCTGTGCGTCCGCCGGGTTTCCGCACATCCGCAGCGCCAGCGCGTAAACCCGTTTTTCGTAGCGGAGAACCAGCGTTTCAAAGGCGTCCGCATCTCCCGCCCGCGCGGCTTTTACCAGTTGTTGTTCCGGTATGTCATTCATTTCAGATCCCTTTTGATCCCTTTCGTCACAGTATAAACGTCCTCCAGCGTGCTCATGCGGACGATCTGCTCCTTGTAATATCCGGCGTGTGGAATCCCCTTTAAGTACCAGCAGTAGTGCCGCCGGGCCTCCAGCACGGCCGTTCGCTCGCCCCGGGCGGCGGCGGACAGCTCAATCTGCCGAACCACGGTGTCGCACCGCACGTCAAGCGGCGGCAAGGGCGGAAGGGGAAGCCCTTCCAAAAGAGCCTTCGCCTGTGTAAATAGCCACGGATTTCCAAAGCAGCCCCGCCCAATCATGGCCATGTCCGCGCCGGTCCGCTCCAGAATGCGCACCGCGTCCTCGGGCTTAAAAATATCGCCGTTGGCAATGACCGGGACATGTACGGCCTCCTTGACCTCCCTGATGGAGTTCCAGTCCGCCTGCCCGCCGTACATTTGCACCCGGGTGCGCCCGTGGACCGCGATGGCAGAGACGCCCGCCTGCTCCAAAAGCTTTGCAACCTCCACGGCGTTCAGGCTTCCCATGTCCCAGCCCCGGCGAATTTTCGCCGTCACCGGCACGGGGCTGGACCGCACCACCGCCTCGGCAATCCGGGCGGCTTTTTCCGGGTCCTTCATCAAAGCGGAGCCGTCTCCGTTTTTCACGACCTTCCCCACGGGACAGCCCATGTTGATGTCCACCACGTCCGCCCCGGACAGCTCCGCCGCAATCTGCGCCGCCTCCGCCATACAGGCGGGGTCGCTGCCGAAAATCTGCACGGCAAAGGGACGCTCCCCCGGAAAGGGGGCCAGCAGGCTTTGCGTTTTTTTGTCGCCGTAGCACAGGGCCTTAGAGGAAATCAGCTCCGTGCAGGTATAGCCAGCCCCGTTTTCCGCGCAAATCTGGCGGAAGGCGGCGTCCGTCACCCCTGCCATGGGGGCCAGGGCCAGCTTTGATGGAATTTCCACTGTTCCGATTTTCAAAAAACGCGCTCCTTTGCGGGCCGGGGCCCAGATTGCCATCTCTGGCGAAGGCGCCCCAAACCGGGGCACAATATACCTTCTCAGTTTATCACAACTCGAATCAAATGAAAAGAGGGAACCTGTGCCTTATCCTCTCCGGGGCTGAAGAACCCTCCAAAATCCGCCGGGGATGGCGGCGGCAGACCAAAAACTTTTGAACTCTCTCTTTTACCGACGGCATTTTTAAATGTTGTTATGTAAAATAATGGAAAACCAACGAGGGAGGGGACAAGCCTGATGCACGGGCAGATCACTTTAGACAACGCACGGACGGTGCGCTTTTTAAACGGCGGCGTGCGCTTTTTTTTGGCGGCGGCGCTGACCGCCGCCCAGATTACGGGTGGGAGCGCGCCCTTTGCGCTGGGCTTTACGGCGGCCTGCGGGGCGGGAATCGACGGAATGTGTGCTCTGGCCGGGGCGGCTGTGGGGGCGCTGGTGTTTCTGGAGTTTTCAGCGGGGCTTGCCCACATCGCCGTGGCAATTCTGGTGTATACGGCGGCGGCCGCCTTTCGGGGAATGAAGCTGACGGACAGGCCTCTGTTCACGCCTCTGGTGGCCTCTGGAATGACGCTGGCGGTGGAGGGCATTTATGTGGCGCAGTCTCTCTCGCCGCTGGCGCGGCTTACGCCGTGTCTGCTGACCACTGTGCTGGTGGGCGTTTCCGCCCGGTGCTGCGCGCCGCTGCTGCGGGGCGGAGAGGAGGCAAAAAAGCCGGAGTCTCTGGAATTTTTGGCGGTGACGCTGCTGCTGGCGTTTTCCGATGTGGCCCCCGGGGGAATTTCTCTGGGGCGGACGGTCATCGCCTGTCTGGTACTGTTTACAGCATGGCAGAAGGGGGCCTCCGCCGGGGCGGTCACCGGCGTGTGGGCCGGACTTCTGGCAGACCTGTGCGCGGGGGGAAACGCGCCGGTATTTACTGCCGCATACGGCTTTGCCGGAATGGCGGCGGGCCTAAGGACGGGGCGAAGCCGCATTTCCGCCGGGGCGCTGTGGCTGCTGGCGGCGCTGACGGCGCTGGCCCCCGTGACGCAGGCGCAGGGAATTTCCGCCATTGGGGAGGCGGCGCTGGCGATTCCTCTGTTTTTACTGGTTCCTCCAAAGCTTTTGGGAGGCAAGCGGGTCAAGCAGGCCGTCCATCAGGAACCCGGTGCGCTGCCCACTCTCCGGGAGCGGCTGGAGCGTGCCGCGTCGGCCTTCCGGGATTTGTACGACAGCATGGGCCGGGGCCCCGTCCAGTCCGCGGAGGAAAACCCCGCCATCGTGTTCGACCGGGCGGCGGAGCGGGTTTGCCGCGGCTGCGCCCTGTGCGACTTGTGCTGGAAAAAGGAATACGGCGCCACCTACAACGCCTTAAACGACGCCACGCCTTATCTTTTAGAGCGTGGGCGGACGCTTGCAAAGGATTTTCCCAACCACTTTTCGTCCCGCTGCATTCACCTGCCGGAGTTTTTGGGAGCCATCAATGTGGAATTGTCGGCCTATCTTCTGCGCAAGCAGTACCGCCGCAGGATGGAAGAGACGCGGCAGGATGCGAAGGGGCAGTATGCCCGGCTCAGCGACCTGCTGGCGGCCACGGCCGCAAATCTGGAGGCGGTTCCCACGGCGGTGGGGGTTCGCTGCCGGTATCAGCTTGGCGCGGCCATTAAGCCCAAGCAGGGGGAGGTTTCCTGCGGCGATACGCTGGCCTCCTTTGAGACGGACGACGGCCTTTTGTGCCTGCTTTTGTCCGACGGCATGGGCAGCGGCGAGTCGGCCCGTCGGGAATCCGCCCTGACCTGCCGGCTGCTGCGCCAGTTTTTGGAGGCGGGGGTGGAAGCCGAGGCCGCGCTGAACACCATGAACGCGGCCATGGCCCTGCGCGGGCAGGAGACGGGCAGCTTTTCCACCATCGACCTTTTGACCCTGCATCTGGAGAGCGGCGAGGCCGCCATCTACAAATACGGCGCGGCGCCCACCTACATCAAGCGCTTCGGAAGGGTGCGCCGCATCACCGGCGCGGCGCTTCCCGCAGGACTGAAGCTGTCTCCGGCGGGGCCGGACGTGACCCGCCTGCGGCTGGAGCCCGAGAGCTTTGCCGTCCTCATCAGCGACGGGGCTGCGGACAGCAACCACGACGAGTGGCTTCAAAACCTGCTGGCGGGCTGGAGCGGGACGGACCCGCAGCAGCTTGCAAATTTGATTCTGCGGGAGGCGGAAAAGCAAAACGGCCTTGCGGACGACTGCGGCGTGCAGGTGCTGTATCTGCCGTCGGAGGGGCTGAAGGAGGTATAGGGCAAAGCCGGAGGCGCTTACAAGAGTTTTTTGAGACGACAAAGCCGCGGGATGGAAGAATCCCGCGGCTTTGGTTTATTTGAAGTTTTTTCCTATGGCAAGCGAGCTAAAAATCTTTTCCGACGCGGAGTATAAAAATTTCCCCGCAGTGCCAAAATGAGACTGGATTATATGCCGTTCCGGTTTGCGGAACCGACAGAAAAAAGGAGTGGATCAGGATGGTCAAGGGCATTTCCCGGCGGGTAGTGGTTGTGGACTCGCCGGACAGACGATACTTTGAGCAGGCAATTTTTATTGTGCGCAACGATGCGGCGGGAGAGGGCGTCTCCTCCCGGGAGCTGGTGGAGGAGGCCCGCCGGGTGGCGCAGGAATACGCAGGCGGCTCGGGACTGAAAAAGCGGCTTAACCAGATTCCTCCGGTGCTGTGGTCCCTGACCGGCGCGGGGGCCTGCGGGCTGGCGTGGCTGCTGGTTTCGGTGCTGTAAGGGGATAAAATAAGACGGTACGCTTTCAAAGTCCGAAAGCGTACCGCTTTATGTGTACGGCGCGGCGGATGTTCCGCCGCGCCGCTCTCCGGTCCGAGGAAGACTGCGGACCGCTTAAAAAATTCAGGAATTGGGAACCAAAGGCTGCGCCGTGAAGCTCAGCGTTGCCGGAGAGTGGGGATACTGCCGGGAAAAGGCCCGCACAATCCGGTCGCAGACCATGCGGCTATTTTCATAGTTGGCCTGCGGCAGCATCAGTATGTACTGAGAGACGCTGCACCGGGCCACCACGTCGCCCCGGCGGAGATTTCCCACGATCACGTCCTGCAAATTGTCCATGCAGCAGTCCAGACTGCGGCGGGACAGGGGCTTCGACTCGCAGCTCACGGCGGAAATCAGGGCAATGTGCACCGCGGCTCCGCTGCGGGCCACGGTCCGTGCCTCGGCCTGATAGATAATGCGAAAAAAATCGTAGTCGCACAGCAGCGCCCCTCTGACGCTGCCGGGCTCGTCCAACTGCTCCCGCAAAAGCCCCAGATTCACAGATCGCTCGTTGACGGTGCGGGCGGCCTCACGGTAGATGGCCCTGCTCTCGTCGGCGGGCATAATGCCGAAATTCGCGAAGAGCAGATCGCTCATGCTCTCATAGGTCTTTATCACGCTTTGCTGGTCGCCCAGAGCGAGCTGTGCCTGCATCAGAAACTGATACACTTCCTCGTCGTAGGGTTCCACAAGAATCGCCCGGCCGCACAGCGCCACAATGTCGCCCTGACGCTCCTGCTCCTGCAAAAGAGGAAGGACGGAGCGCAGCGTTCTGAGATAGAGATTGTGAAAATAAGTGCTCTGCGGGACAATCCAGGATTCGGAGGACAGCTTGGGCAGAAAATCACCCTGATAAAGCTCCAAGGCCCTCAGATACAGTTTAAGCTGGGCCTGCCCGTCCGGCTGGACCGAAGCGGCCTGGCACAAAGCCTCAAATTCCTCCACGTCCACTGAGACGGGAATTTCGTCGTTCCAGGCGTAGCTGCCGCCACGGTGGATAATCAACGTATGTCCCGCGCCGTCTCCCAGCCCGTCCAGCATGGTGCGGACCCGGTGAAACATGGTTTTCAAAGCGTTCACGGGGTTCACGGTTCCCTCATCGCCCCACAGCAGGCTGAACAGCTCGCTTTGCGAAACAGGGCGGTTTCGGCAGCAGATCATATATGCCAGCAGCAGCCACACCTTCCGGGACCGGTTGTCGCTATCCGTGATCTCCCGGCCGCTCCAAAGCAGCGAGAAGCCTCCCAGCATTTGAATTTTCAAAATGGAAGACTGCTGATTTGCCAAGCAGGACGCCCCCTGTCAGTTCAAATCCGGAATACGCGCGGCACCGCAGTGCCCGATACACCAGACTATAACATATCTCCCCTTTTTTTGCAACAGTTACATTTTCAAAAAAACCGCCCGCGAAAGCTGGGAAGGCCGGATAAGGCCGCGTGGGAACGCAGCG
>JAEWML010000199.1 GCA_023393155.1 Bacillota bacterium | reverse complement strand
TTCGGCGGCTTCACCGTGCCCGCCTACGCGGCGGCCAAGGGCGGCGTGGCGCAGTTCAGCAAGGACATGTGCAACGAGCTGGCCGGACGGAACATCAACGTCAACTGCATCGCTCCCGGCTATATGGACACGGAGATGAACACCGCCCTCACCGATCCCGCAAACCCCCGCTATAAAGAGATTACCGACCGCATTCCCGCCCACCGCTGGGGCACCGGTCAAGACATGAAGGGCACTGCCATCTTTTTGGCCTCCCGCGCCTCCGACTACCTCAACGGCGCGGTCATCCCCGTGGACGGCGGATATCTGGTGAAATAAGCATTGGAGGAACACATGACAACGTATACCGTCTGTGTCAGCGATGAGCGGCACGCAAGCTATGAAATTGAGCGAAAGATGCTCGCATCCGTCGGTGCGGAGCTTCGTCTTTGCCACTGTGAAACGGAAGAGGATCTGATCTCCCAGTGCGCCGACGCCGACGCCGTATTGCTGGATCTGGCGCCCATGACCGCCACGGCCGTGGCGGGCCTCAAGCGCTGTAAGGTGATCAGCCGTTACGGCGTGGGCTATGAAAACGTGGATCTGAACGCGGCCACCGCCCACGGAATTCAGGTCACCAATGTCCCCGACTACTGCATGGAGGATGTATCCGACCATGCGCTGGCGCTGATGCTCTCCTGCCTGCGCCACATCCCCATGCGGGACCGCCGGATAAGAGAGGGAGCCTGGAACCTTCAGGGGACCAGCTTTCGCCTGAAAGGCAAGACGCTGGGCGTAATCGGCGCGGGGCGCATCGCCCGGGCGCTGATCCAAAAGGTGTCCGGCTTCGGCCTGAGCGAGGTTTTGGCCTATGACCCCTATGTGAGCGCGGAGGAGCTGGCGGCGCTGGGCGTGCGGAAGGCAGAGCTGGACGAGGTTCTCTCACAGTCCGATATCATCTCTCTCCATCTCCACGCCAACAAAGAGACAGAGGGCATCATCAACGCACGGACGCTTGGAAAGATGAAACCCACCGCCATCCTCGTCAATGTCAGCCGCGGCCCGCTGGTAAACGACGGGGACCTGCTGGACGCGCTGGAGCGCGGGACAATTCTCTCAGCCGGTCTGGATACCCACAACCATGAACCCCTGGGGGCCGACTCCCCCTTCTGCCGCCTGTCCAATGTGGTTTTGACCGACCACACCGCTTACAGCACCATGGAGGGCGTGGAGGAGCTCAAGACGAAGGTCGCGCAAAACGCCATCGACGTTCTCACCGGGAAAGCCCCCCGATACCCTGTCAACACTCTGTAAGGCCGCGCACCTTAGGACGCGCCGCAGAAAGAAAGGAACGCAATATTATGGAAATTTTGGAAAGACTGCATCAGGCCGGCGTGGTTCCGGTGGTGGTTCTTGAGGACGCGGCTCACGCCGTTCCCACCGCGAAAGCCATGCTGGCCGGAGGCATCGATGTCATGGAGATCACCTTCCGCACCGCCGCCGCGCGGGACTCCATCGCCGCCGTGGCGAAAGGGTGCCCGGATATGCTGGTGGGCGCAGGCACGGTGGTAACGCTGGAGCAGTGCAAAACCGCCGTGGAAGCGGGAGCAAAGTTCATCGTAGCCCCCGGCTACTGCGAAGAGGTCGTGGCATGGTGCGTGGAAAACGGCGTGGCGGTCACCCCGGGCTGCGTCACCCCCACCGAGATCATGGCGGCTATGGCCCACGGGCTGAAGGTCGTCAAGTTCTTCCCGGCCAGCGTCTATGGAGGACTGCCCGCCATGAAATCCCTGTCCGGCCCCTTCGGAGGAATCCGGTTCATTCCCACTGGCGGCGTGAGCGCACAGAATCTGGGCGAGTATCTGGCCGCTCCTTTTATTCACGCCGTGGGCGGAAGCTGGCTGTGCGACAAGGCGGATATTGCCGCCGGGCGCTTTGACCGCATCACCGCCCTGTGCGCGGAGGCCCGCCGCAGCGCGCTGGACTTTGAGCTGGCCCACGTGGGCGTCAACACCGGGGACCCGGACGCCTCGCTGGAGGTCTGCCGCCAGTTTGAGCATGCCTTTGGCTTCGCTGTGAAAGAGGGCGGCAGCTCCAACTTCGCCGGTTCCTCCGTAGAGGTGATGAAGTCCGCGTATCTGGGGAAAAACGGCCATATCGCCGTGCGCACCAACAGCATTCCCCGGGCGGCGGCGGAGCTTGCAAAGCGCGGCTTCCGCCTGAACGAGAGCACCGCAAAATACAAGGGCGAGACGATGGTCGCCGTATATCTGGAGCAGGAATTCGGCGGCTTCGCCGTGCATCTGCTGCAAAAGTAACACAGGGAGGTAGCATTTATGAAATTTCTGACATTTGGTGAAATTATGCTGCGCCTGAAGGCCCCCGGACAGGAACGGTTTTTCCAGTCCCCGGCGCTGGAGGCCACCTTCGGCGGCGGCGAGGCAAACGTGGCCGTGTCCCTTGCCAACTTCGGTATGGACGCCGCCTTTTTGACGGTTCTGCCCGAAGGCCCCATCGGCGACGCCTGCACGGCGGAGCTGCGCCGCTTCGGCGTGGATACCGGGCGCATCCAGCGCGGCCCCGGCCGCATGGGCATCTATTATCTGGAGAGCGGCGCGAATCAGCTTCCCTCCAAGGTGGTGTATGACCGCGCCGCGTCCTCCGTTGCCCTGGCGAAGCCCGGCGACATCGACTGGGACCGGGCGTTTGACGGTGTGGGCTGGTTTCACATCACCGGCATCACTCCCGCCATCTCCGAGAGCGCCATGGAACTGTCTCTGGAGAGCGTGAAGGCCGCCCGCGCGCGCGGCATTACCATCTCCTGTGATTTGAACTACCGCAAAAATCTTTGGAAATACGGAAAGCGCGCCGCCGAGGTCATGCGGGAGCTGGCAAATTACGTGGACGTGGCGGTGGCCAATGAAGAGGACGTGCAAAAGTCGCTGGAAATCACCACCGACGTGGTGGTGGAATCCGGCGCGCTGGACCGGGACAAGTACCGGGCATTGGGCGACAAGGTTCTGGCCGCGTATCCCAACATGAACATGATCGCCATTACCCTGCGGGAAAGCCACAGTGCCGACTGGAACGACTGGGCTGCCTGCCTGAACGACGGCAAGAACTTCTACGTCTCCAAAAAGTATGAAATCCGCAGCATTGTGGACCGGGTTGGCGGAGGCGACAGCTTTGCCGGCGGCTTGCTCTACGGCCTGAATCACTATGAAGACCGGCAGCAGGCTTTGGAGTTCGCCGTGGCAGCCTCCTGCCTCAAGCACAGCATTTTGGGTGATTTCAACCGCGCGGGCGTGTCCGACGTGGAGAAGCTGATGGGCGGCGACGGCACCGGGCGGGTGCAGAGGTAAGGCCGTGAGCTGCTTTTACTGTGAACAGGACGCGCGTCTGCTGGCGCTGATGACCCCTCTGGCCGGAATGACCTGGTCGGATGTGTATCTGTTTAACGACCAGAAGCACCGGGGCCGCTGCATCGTGGCGCTCCGGGAGCATCACGATGAAATCTTTCAGCTCTCCGACGCCCAGCGGGACGGCTTTTTTGCCGAGGTCACGGCAGTCGCCGAGGCCGTCTCCCGCTGCACCGGGGCCGATAAAATCAACTACGCCATTTACGGTGACAACGTCAGCCATTTCCATGTGCATCTGGTCCCCAAAATCCGGGGTGGGCTTCAGTGGGGTGGACCGTTTACGGACTCTGTTCCCACGGTGACGCTTTCCTCCGCGGATTTTCAGGAGACGGGCCGCGCGCTTTTGGCCCAGTTGGACGCCGCCGCCGCAGGGCGCGGGCTTCCCGCGGCGGAGCACCGTCTCGCCTAATACGTTCGTCGCCCTGTGCCAGGCGGCCCGGCGGAATGCTTAGCCGGACCGCCTGCGCACAGGGCGCAAATCCTATGCAGGAGGTCATCCATGAGTGAACTGACAAGCCAGCGGCTGCGGAAAATTGCGCCGGAGCTGGACCCGCTCCGTCTGGGCGCGGGCTGGAAACCCGAGGACCTTTCCAAGCCGCAAATTATGATCGAGAGCACATTCGGCGACAGCCACCCCGGCAGCGCCCACCTGATGGGGCTGGTGGACGCTGCCCGGGCGGGAATTGCCGAAGCCGGCGGCCTTGGCGCCCGCTATTTTACCACGGACATCTGCGACGGCGAGTCGCAGGGACACGACGGAATTAACTACTCCCTTGTCTCCCGGGATATGATCGCCAACATGATCGAAATTCACGCCAACGCCACGCCGTTTGACGGCGGCGTGTTCATCGCAAGCTGCGACAAGGGGCTGCCTGCCCACCTGATGGGCATGGGACGGATAAACCTGCCCTCCATTGTGGTGACGGGCGGCGTGATGGAGGCCGGTCCCGACCTTTTGACGCTGGAGCAGATCGGCACGTACAGCGCCATGTTCGAGCGGGGTGAACTCTCTGAGGAGAAATTCACCTATTATAAGCAGCACGCCTGTCCCTCCTGCGGCGCCTGTTCCTTCATGGGCACTGCCTCCACCATGCAGATCATGGCAGAAGCGCTGGGGCTGATGCTGCCCGGCACAGCCCTGCTGCCCGCCACCAGTCCCGACCTGCCGGAGGCCGCCCGCAAAGCGGGCCTACAGGCCGTCTGGCTGGCCCGGCAGGGGCTGAAAGCGCGGCAGATCGTCACGCGGGAGTCGTTTGAGAACGCTGTGATGGTACATGCCGCCATCTCCGGCTCCACCAACGCGCTGCTGCATCTGCCCGCCGTGGCGCAGGAGTTCGGCATTGAAATTGACGGAGAGACCTTCGACCGGCTTCACCGGGGCATGCACTTTCTGCTGGATATCCGCCCCACAGGCCGTTGGCCGGCGCAGTACGTCTACTATGCAGGCGGAGTACCTGCCATTATGGAGGAGATCAAGTCGCTGCTCCATCTGGACGTCATGACCGTCACTGGAAAGATGCTGGGCGAAAATCTGGAGGAGTGCCGTGCAAACGGTTTTTATGAGCGTTGTGCCGCACAGCTTGAAAAAACGGGCGTGAAACGTGAAGAGATTCTCCGCCCCTATGACCGCCCTCTCGGACAGGACGGGAGCATCGCCATCCTCCGGGGCAGTCTCTGCCCCGACGGCGCGGTCATCAAGCACACCGCCGCACCCCCCGAAATGTTTGACACCGTCCTCACCGCGCGGCCCTTTGACTGCGAGGAAGATGCCATTGCGGCTATTTTGTCCCATAAAATCCAGCCCGGAGACGCGGTCATCATTCGTTATGAGGGTCCCCGGGGCAGTGGAATGCCGGAGATGTTCTATACCACAGAGGCCATCTCCTCCGACCCCGCGCTTGCCTCCTCCATTGCTCTTTTGACCGACGGACGCTTTTCCGGCGCGTCCAGAGGTCCTGCCATCGGCCACATCTCGCCGGAGGCCGCCGAAGGCGGACCCATCGCGCTGGTGGAGGATGGGGACCTGATTCACATTGACGTGACAGGGCGAAAGCTGGACATTGTGGGCGTGGCCGGGGAGAAAAAAACGGCAGAGGAAATCCGGCAAATTCTGGAGCGCCGCAAACAGGCATGGACTCCTATGCCCCCTCGCTACTCCAGCGGCGTGCTTCGACTTTTTTCCGAGCATGCCCAGTCCCCCATGAAGGGCGGCAATATGAAATAACCCGCCGTGGGGATGTAAAGAACCGGGGGAGCAGGATTCAATCTGCTCCCCCGGTTTGTAAACGCACCAATTTTATTTTAACCCATGGGCAGAAGTCCACTTTAATGTTTACATTTGCATTTGTTTTTGCTATTCTCACAAGTAGAACCATGGGTCCATGCCACAGGGTGGGCAGCGTCCTGCGCATGCAGGACATGCATTTCGGCGTTTTATAAAAACCGGCTTATTCCGGGGCGCCTTGAGAGAAGGGGAACTTTTAATCTATGGAGAAGACTGTGTTTCAGGGCGCAACAATTCCCGAAAACATCCGCTATGACCGCAAAGCGGAAGCCCTTTACATTCTGGACCAGGCCCTGCTTCCCGGCGAGGAACGGGAGCTTCGCCTGCAAACGCCGGAAGAGATGTACGACGCCATTCGGACGCTGAAGGTTCGAGGCGCCCCCGCCATCGGCGTGTGTGCGGGCTATTGCATGTATGTGCTGGCCAAGTCCATCCGGGGCGAGGACCGGCAGGTATTTTTGAAAAAACTCAGCGACTACGGCGCGTATCTGGGCGCCTCCCGCCCCACAGCGGTAAATCTCAACTGGGCCATCCGTCAGATGCTCCGCACTGCCTTGGAACATGCCGACAGTCCGCGCGGCCAGCTTCTGGACGCGCTGTACGAAAAGGCGGTGGAGATTCATCAGGACGACATCGCCAAGTGCAAAGCCATCTCGGAATTCGGCCTAAGCCTGCTGAAGGACGGAGACGGCCTTCTAACCCACTGTAATGCCGGTCCCCTTGCCACCTCCCGGTATGGAACGGGGTTGGGCCCCATTTTGCTGGGGACGGAGCGGGGAATGCGCTTCCGGGTTTTCTCCGACGAAACCCGCCCGCTTTTGCAGGGGGCGCGGCTCACCAGCTATGAATTGCAGCGCTCCGGCGTGGATGTGACTCTGATCTGCGACAGTATGGCTTCCATTGTTATGAAAAACGGCTGGGTGAACGCCTGCCTTGTGGGCTGCGACCGGGTGGCAGCCAACGGCGACACCGCCAATAAAATCGGCACCTCGGGCGTGGCGATTTTGGCGAAGCACTACGGGATTCCCTTCTACGTTCTCGGCCCCACCTCCACCGTGGACATGGACTGCCCCGACGGGGCCCATATTCCCATTGAGGAGCGGGACGGAGCCGAAATCCGCTCCCTGTGGTACGAAAAGCCCATGGCCCCGGCGGAAGTAAAATGCTACAACCCCGCCTTCGATGTGACAGACCATGAATTGATTTCCGCCATCGTCACGGAAAAGGGCATTTGCCGTCCGCCATACAAAAAATCGCTGGCGGCGCTCTTCCGCTAAAAATCGTAAAAATCCCGTGCATTCGGGGACTTTTGACAACAAAACGGATTATTGTGCAATTAAAATACAAGGAGGAATCAGCCATGGCCACTCCATCCGCCTGTAACGAGGCAACGCCGGGCGAGATTGCAAAGGCAGTTCTGATGCCCGGGGACCCGCTGCGGGCCAAATTCGTGGCGGAGCGCTATCTTAAAAACCCCGTGTGCTTCAACGAGGTCCGGGGGATGCTGGGCTACACCGGCGAGTATAAGGGCAAGCGCCTTTCAGTGATGGGCCACGGCATGGGCGTGCCCTCCATCGGCCTTTATACCTATGAACTGTACCATATGTATGACGTAGACTCCATCATCCGCATCGGCTCTGCCGGGGGCATCGGGGAAAACGTCCGTGTGCGGGACGTAGTAATCGCTTTGGGCGCGTCCACCAACTCCCACTTTGCCGATCAGTACGGCTTCCCCGGTCAATTGGCTCCCACCGCCAGCTTCTCCCTTTTAAAGGACGCGGTGGCGGAAGCGGAGCGGCTGGGCGTCCGGGCGGACGTGGGGCAGGTGTTCACCGCCGACCAATTTTACAACGACAACGCCGCCGCCGGGGAAGCATACCGCAAATTCGGCATTTTGGCGGTGGAGATGGAGACGGCCGGCCTGTACTGGACCGCCCAGCGGGCCGGAAAGCAGGCGCTGTCCATTCTAACCATCTCGGACCACATTTTCACCGGAGAGGCCCTGTCCGCACAGGATCGGCAGGACTCCTTTCACGAGATGATGGAGATCGCGCTGGAGACGGCGTGGCGGTCCCTTGACTGAGAAACGAAAATCTCTCGACTTTATATGCGCGAGGGCATGGAATATTCATGCCCTCGCGCATTTTCTTCTCATCTAATAAAAACACATTGATATTTGCATATTTAAATTGAATATGCAATATTTTATGTATAATTTAAAAAGTTGTAAAAATTAGGTGCAATTTGAACGCAATTTTTGTGCAGAGTTCCAATTGAATAATTATTCTTTGTTGGCGTATAATAAATCCATTAAGCGATTAACATTATATATGGAGGGATTTCCGTCATGAAAGATAAACAGAGCATCAAAAAAATTGTGCTGGCTTATTCCGGCGGTCTGGACACATCCATTATCATTCCCTGGCTGAAAGAAAACTACAACGGGGCCGAGGTCATCGCCGTCTCCGCCGACGTGGGGCAGGGCAGCGAGCTGGACGGGCTGGAGGAAAAGGCAAAAAAGACCGGCGCTTCCAAGCTGTACATCGAGGATTTGACCGACGTGATGGTGGACGAAGTGATTTTCCCGTCCATGAAAATGGGGGCCAATTACGAGCAATATCTGCTGGGCACCGCCTTTGCCCGCCCCATCATTGCAAAGCGGCTGGTGGAAATCGCCGAGAAAGAGCAGGCGGACGCCATCTGCCACGGCTGCACCGGCAAAGGCAACGATCAGGTCCGCTTCGAGCTGGCTATCAAGCGCTTTGCGCCGGAAATGCCCATCATCGCCCCTTGGCGTGAGTGGGATATTAAGGGCCGCGAAGAGGAAATCGACTATGCCGAAGCCCACAACGTCCCCCTGAAAATCAGCCGGGAAACCAACTATTCCAAGGATAAAAACCTTTGGCACCTGAGCCATGAGGGTCTGGATTTGGAAGACCCCGCCAGTGAGCCGAAGTACGACGAGCCGGGCTTTTTGGAGATGAGCGTCAGCCCCATGGCCGCGCCGGACGCACCCACCTATGTGACCGTCGGGTTTGAAAAGGGCGTGCCCGTCTCTGTGGACGGCGTGAACATGAAGGGCAGCGACATTGTGCGCAAGTGCAACGAGCTGGGCGGCAAAAACGGCGTCGGCCTGTTGGACATTGTGGAAAACCGGCTGGTGGGCATGAAGGACCGGGGCGTGTACGAAACCCCCGGCGGCGCGATTCTCTACCATGCCCACGCGGCGCTGGAGACCATCACCGTGGATAAGGACACCGCCCATATGAAGACGAAGCTGGCGGTGGATTTCGCGGACCTAGTTTACAACGGCAAGTGGTTCAGCCCTCTGCGGGAGGCCCTCAGCGCTTTTGCCGACAAGACGCAGGAATACGTCACTGGCGAGGTAAAGCTGAAGCTCTACAAGGGCAACATCATCAACGCCGGAATCACCTCTCCCCACAGCCTGTACTCCGAAAATCTGGTGACCTTTGAGGAGAGCGACTACAACCAGAACGACGCCACGGGCTTTATTAACCTCTGGGGCCTGCCGGACACGGTTCAGGCGCTGCGGGAGCGGAACAAGCTGTAAACTGCGCACTCCGCCGATTGATTTTCCGTTTATTTTTGCCGGACACGGCAAAGATAATATCCGCCGGGACCAACCGGGGCGGTCCTCCGGCCCGGCGGACCCCTCTTAAATCACGGAAATCGGGCGGGAGACTCTCTCCCCCCGATTTCTATTAAGGAGAAACCTTTATGAAACTCTGGTCCGGACGGTTTGGAAAGGAAACGAACGCGCTGGTCAACGACTTCAATGCTTCCATCCACTTCGACCAGCGGCTTTACCGGGAGGACATCGCCGGAAGCCTTGCCCACGCGGAGATGCTGGCGAGCTGCGGCGTAATCTCTTCCGAGGACGCGGCCGCCATCGCGGAGGGTTTGAAGAGCATTCTTGCGGACATTGAGGCCGGGACGATTGCATTCACCCCTGACAACGAGGACATCCACATGAATGTGGAGGCCTTGCTCACTGCCCGCATCGGCGACGCGGGAAAGCGGCTCCACACCGCCCGCAGCCGCAACGATCAGGTGGCGCTGGACTTTCGGATGTACGTCCGGCAGGAGATTCCCGTCATCATCGCCGAGCTTCTCAACTTGCAGTCGGTGCTGGCGCGGCAGGCGGCAAAGCACCAAGCCACCGTGATGCCCGGGTACACCCATTTGCAGCGGGCGCAGCCCATCAGCTTCGCCCATCATCTGCTGGCCTACGCGGCGATGCTCTCCCGGGACGTAACGAGGCTGGAGGACTGTAACAAGCGCCTGAACGAGTGCCCCTTGGGCTCCGGCGCGCTGGCGGGCACCACCTTTCCCATCGACCGCTGGCAAACCGCCAAGGCACTGAACTTTGACGCGCCCATGGGCAACTCTTTGGACGGCGTTTCTGACAGGGACTACGCGCTGGAGCTTCTCTCCGCCCTGTCCGTTTTGATGATGCACCTCTCCCGCTTTTCCGAGGAGGTCATCCTCTGGTGCAGCTGGGAGTTTAAATTCATCGAGCTGGACGACGCGTATTCCACCGGCTCCAGCATCATGCCCCAGAAAAAAAATCCCGACGTGGCGGAGCTGGTCCGAGGAAAAACCGGACGGGTATACGGCGATTTGATGGGCTTGCTCACCGCTATGAAGGGCCTGCCTCTGGCCTATAACAAGGATATGCAGGAGGATAAGGAGCCTGTGTTTGACGCCATAGACACCGTAGAGCTGTGCCTGCCGGTGTTCGCAGCCATGCTGGACACCATGACCGTCCGCCCGGAGAATATGCGGGCGGCGGCGGGCCGGGGCTTTATCAATGCCACGGACTGCGCCGACTATCTCGCCAAAAAGGGCATGCCCTTCCGGGACGCATACACCGCCACAGGCAAGCTCGTGTCCCAGTGCACCGAGAAGGGCATTACGCTGGAGGAGCTGACACTGAAGGAGCTGAAGGCCGTTTCCCCCTTCTTCGGGGAGGACGTGTACGACGCGCTGAGGCTTGAAAACTGCATGTCCCGGCGGTCCTGCTACGGCGGGCCCGCCCCGGAGGAAACCGCCCGGCAGATACAGGCGGTGGAGGCCTTTATCAAGGCCCACGCCGTCACAAGCGCCGCACCGCAATGAAAGAAAGGAAGATGACCCGTGAAAGGACACACTCATTTTTTAAAGCTGCTGGACTTTACGCCCGCTGAAATTCAGGAGTTTCTGGACGTCGCCGCCGATTTGAAGGCCAAGAAAAAGGCCGGGATTCCCCACCGCTATCTGGAGGGGAAAAACGTCGCCCTGATTTTCGAGAAAACCTCCACCCGGACCCGCTGCGCCTTTGAGGTGGCAGCGCGGGATCTGGGGATGGGCACCACCTATCTGGACCCCTCCGGGTCCCAGATTGGAGCCAAGGAATCCATCGCCGACACCGCCCGGGTTCTGGGCCGGATGTACGACGGCATCGAATACCGCGGCTTCGGGCAGGAGCTGGTGGAGGAGCTGGCAAAGCACGCCGGGGTCCCCGTGTTCAACGGCTTGACCAACGAGGCCCATCCCACTCAGATTCTGGCGGACTTTCTGACCGTTCAGGAGCACTTTGGGGACCTGAAAAAGGTGAAACTGGTGTACATCGGCGACGCGGGCTACAACATGGGCAACTCCATGCTGATCGGCTGTGCGAAAATGGGCATGCATCTGGTGCTCTGCGCCCGGGACGACTATCTGCCCGAGGCGTGGCTGCTGGAAAAGGCCAAGGAAATCGCCGCCGAAACCGGCGCGGTGATCGAGGTGGAGGCCGACCCCATGAAGGCCACCCTCGGCGCGGACGTGATTTACACCGACGTGTGGGTGTCCATGGGTGAGCCGGAGGCCAAGTGGGCCCAGCGCATCTCGGAGCTGGAAAACTATCAGGTCAACAAGGCTCTGATGGACAACGCCGGACCCCAGTGCAAATTCATGCACTGCCTGCCCGCCTATCATGACCACAAGACCAAAATTGGCAAGGAAATCGGCGAAAAGTTTGGGCGAGAGGAGATGGAAGTCACCGACGAGGTGTTTGAATCCCCCCAGTCCATTGTTTTCGACGAGGCGGAAAACCGTCTCCACACCATTAAGGCGGTCATGTACCTCCTGATGAAATAAGCACAACTAAGAAGCCGCCCCGCCGCAAAATGCGGCAGGGCGGCTTTTTATGCGGGCTTTCCATTTTCGGCAGAGGGTTCTCTCCCCCGTCCGCCTCTATTTGCCTCTCCGCCGGTTTACTCCAGCTTCACGGTTCTCGCGTCCAGCCCCGCCGCATCCTCGGGATCGTGAGTCACCACCAGCACCGTCTTCCCCACTGTCCGGCGGCGGATACAGGCGATGGCGCGTTTTCGGTTTTCGCCGTCCAGCCCGGTAAATGGTTCGTCCAGCGCCAAAAATTCAAAGGGGACGCTCAGCGCCCGGGCCAGCGCCAGACGGCGCTTCATTCCTCCGGAATACTCCCCGGCGGGCTTGCCGCCCGCGTCCTCCAGCCCCAGTTCTCCCAGCAGCGCGACCGCCTGCTTTTCGTCGTAGTCTTTGCCCAGAACGAAGCGAAGGTTTCCCGCTGCGTCCAGCCGGCCCAGCAGCCGATCCTCTTGAAACACGGCGGACAGGCGGGCCGTCTCAAGGCCCGTGATAAAACCGCTGTCCGGCTGCTCCAACCCAAGGAGAATCCGCACCAGCGTGGTCTTCCCCGCACCGGAGGGGGCCGACAGGCAGGTGACTCCGTTCGTCAGCGTCAGGCTCACATTCCGCAGGACCTGCGCGTCTCCATAGGCCTTGGAAATATCCCGGATTTCCACTGTCATCCCTTCGCCCCCCTTGCGTCAAGCCTGTCCAAAAGCCGGAGCACCAGCCGCTCAAACAGCATGGAAAGGGCCACAATCACAGCGGTCCAGGCAAACAGCTCCGGTGTTTCCAGATAGACCTTTGCGTTGTACAGCCGCTCCCCCACCGACCCGGCGGGAAGCCCGATGACCTCCGCCGCCACGCCGGACTTCCAGCAAAGTCCCAATCCCAACGCGCAGGCGGAACGAAACCACGGTAAAATCTGAGGGAGGTAAATATCCCGCAGCCGCCGGAACGCAGGAACCCGGAACACCCGCGCCATTTCAAGAAGCGCCGCGTCCGTGCGGTCCGCGCCCTCCAGCACATTCAGGTATACCGTGGGAAACACCATCAGCGCGGAAATAAACAGGGATAGCTGCCGGGAGGGAAGCCACACCAGCGCCAGAATGATAAAGGACACCACCGGCACCGCCTTTACCGCCGCCACAACAGGCCACAGCAGCGCCCGAACAAACCCAAACCGGGCGGAAAGGCCCGCCAGAAGCGTTCCCAGCCCGCTGGCCAGCACAAATCCGCCCAGAATCCGAGCGGCGGACCAGCCCACGGAGCGCCAGAACCCCGCCGTGATTCCCAGCCGGGCAAGGCAGGCCAGCACCTCCACCGGGGACGGCAGCAGCAGCCGCTCTCCCAGCGCCATGGCTCCCGCCTGCCACACCGCCAGCCAGAAAATCACGGCCAAGACCCGACCGCGCCTAAAAAAGGGGAGGCCGGATGTTTCTCCGCGCACCCGGAGCGGGCCAACGGTCTTCGCGCCCCGTTTACGCGCCGAAATAAAACGCATCTTCCGGCAAGGCTCCTCCCACAGACTGGGGGTTCTGCTTCAGCAGGGCGGCAAGATAGCCCGAAAGCTTCTCCTTCATCTCCCCGCCGGTGATGCACACGATGTTGCAGGCGGGCAGCGCCTTTTCCGCCACCGCCGCGTCCACGATACCGTAGGACCCGATTAGCTCCGCCGCCTCGGGAACATTTCCGTTCACCCAGTCAACAGACGCGGCGTATTCCTTTAAAAACGCCTCCACAGCGCCCGGATTCTCCTCCGCCACGTCCTTGCGGGCCACGATGACCCCGGTGATAAGTCCGCTGCCGTCATCCGCCAGCTTGTTCCACTCTTCATTCAGGCCCAGCGCCACCCGCAGCCCCTCCACCTTGCTCTGGGCCACGGTGACAAAGGGCTGAGGCAGCAGCGCCACCGTCGCCGCGCCGGTGGCCAGCGCCGCCACGCTCTCGCTGTGCTCGGATTTCCAGTCGACAATCACGTCCCCGTCAAGGCTTTCCCCGTTTTTATCCAACAGATACCGCAGGGCCTGCTCCGGGCTTGCGCCCTTCCCCGCCGACACGATGGTCATGCCCCTAAGGTCGTCAAGGGACTGCACCGCGTTGCCCTTTTCCACAATGTAGAGCACACCCAGCGTGTTCACCGCCAAGGTCACAATCTGCCCCTCTGTCTTTTGATACAGCACCGCCGCCAGATTTGCCGGGACGCAGGCCATGTCCAGCTCTCCCTGAATCAGCTTGGGCGACACCTCGTCGGGAGACGCGGCCAGAGAAAAGGTGTAGTCGTTGGCAAGGTCCTCGCCGCTTTCGGCGTCGTGCATCAGCTTTACAAAGCCCATGGCGGTGGGCCCCTTCAGCGCGGCAATGGAATAAGCGGCGGGCTCCGCCGTCTGAGAGGATGCCGCACCCGAGGACCCGGCGGAGTTCGCCCCGGTTTCCCCGCAGGCCGCCAATCCCAGCACCAGCACGGCGGACAGCAGCACCCCAAAAAGCTTTGTTTGTTTCATTGGTTTTACTCCTTTATTCAATATTTCCCGGCTCTTCCGCCGGTGCGTATACGGTTTTGACGGTGACGCCCTTCAATCTCCCGATTTTTCCCGTCAGGGCGGACGTGACCGCCTGGGGCGCGTCCACCGCCACAGAGATGATGTTCACTCCCCGCTTGGCATAGGGTACGCCCATGCGCCCCACTACATACCCCCCGAATTCGTGGAGCAGACTGTTCAACGCCTCGACGGAGTCCGTATCCCGGACCAAAATGGCAATCACCGCCACGCGGCTGTCCAAAAAACCAGCTCCTTTCCAATGCGTGCCGCCTTACCGGGCGGCAAAACGCAAAAAGCTTCTCTTCTCCGGAAAATAGCATTCCCCGACTGGAAAAATCCGCTCCGGTGGAAAAATTTTGCCCCGCTAATCCCCGCAAGCGCCGAAATCCCGGTCTTTGGAGGAAACCCTCCCCCCAGCAAAGTTCTCGCGCCGACCCCCGGCAGCAAAAAATCCCCTCCGCCATAGACGGAGGGGAGCGCATACGACGACGGCGCGCGGATTTCCGCGCGCGTTTTCCTCCGTCTTCCGGCTCGGAACGCATCCTTGCCGCTCAGATGAAAAAATCATTCTATCCGGTGGACGGTCAGAACGCATCTTTCCGTTCACGGTTTCAGCATATCACGCTTTTTCTTCCCCGTCAACCACGGCGGGATGGGCAGCGGCCCGCGTCTTCGGTCATTTGGCGGATTTCATCCGCCAGCGCGTCGCAGGCCGCGCCGGGGGCAAGCCGCCAGCGCCAGTTTCCCGTCCCCGTCCCGGGGACGTTGACCCGGCCCGGGTCCCCCAGATAGTCCTGCATCTGGGCGATAAAGGTATTCGCCACGCTGGCCTGCCCCGCCAGCAGAAGCCTGCGGCGCAGCTCCTCCCGGCTCTCCGCGCCCAGATACCGCTTGGCGTAGGCCAGCTCTTCTTTCGTAGGTTCCCATGCGGCGAGGGGCGCGTTGTCGTGGGTTCCGGTGTAGAGGACGCAGCGGGGGACGCAGTTGTGGGGCAGATATCGGTTATCCGGGCCGGAAAATGCAAACTCCAGCACCCGCATCCCCGGAAGGCCCGAGTCTGCCAGCAGCTTTACCACATCCGGGGTCAAAAGCCCCAAATCCTCCGCCACAAACCGAAGCTGGGGAAACCAACTCGTAAGAACGCCCACCAGCGCCATTCCCGGCCCCGGCTCCCAGCAGCCCGCCTTGGCGGAAACAGCCCCGGCAGGGACAACCCAATAGCTTGCCAGCGCCCGGAAGTGGTCGATTCGGATGGCGTCGAATAGTTCCCCAGCCCGCTCCACCCGGCGAATCCACCAGCCGAAGCCGTCGGAGCGCATGCGGACCCAGTCGTACAGCGGGTTGCCCCAAAGCTGGCCTTCGGAAGAAAAATAGTCCGGCGGAACCCCCGCCACGGCGGCGGGGCGGCCCTCGCAGTCCAGCAAAAACTGCTCCCGCTCCGCCCACACGTCGGCGGAGTCCAGCGACACGTAAATGGGCAGGTCGCCAAGAATTTTTACCCCCAGCCCATTGGCAAATGATTTCAGGGCGCTCCACTGCTCCGAAAACACCCGCTGGATCCAGATTTGATAATCACAGTCCTCCCGGTGCGTCTCCCGCCAGCGCGCGATGGCCGCCGCATCGTGGCGGCGCAAATCTTCGTCCGGCCACTCGTACCACGGAAGGCCCCCCAGCGCGTCCTTCACGGACTGATACGCCGCGTAGTCTTTCAGCCAAGGCTGACGGGCGGCGAACTCGGCCGTCCTTTCCCGTCCGGCCCCGTCCCGGGCGAAGGCCAGACGCAGCAACCGGCTGCGGTCCCCATTTACAGTGGGATAGTCCACCGCTTTCCCGTTCCCCGGGGCGGCGGAGTCCAATTCCTTCGCTGTCAGCAGCCCGCCCGCCGCCAGTAAATCCAAATCAATGAACGCCGGGTTTCCCGCGTGGGCAGAGGCGCTCTGATAGGGGGAGTCCCCGCTCCCCGCCGGGCCTACGGGCAAAATTTGCCACCAGGTCTGGCCCGCGCGGTGGAGAAACCGCACAAACTCCCGGGCGCTCTCACCCAGTGAGCCCACACCGTAAGGTGAGGGCAGGGAAAAAACCGGCAGCAGAATGCCTGCGGTACGCTGTGACATGAAGCATTCCTCGCTTTCCCTTCAAATCCGCCATTTTTACGGCGGGCAGCACTTTCCTTGAACGCGCCGCTTCAGGGCAGCAAGCCGAACAGCAGCGACAGCAGGGATGTAATCAGTCCGCAAAGGCCGATGGCAAGGCCGCTCATGGCCCCCTCTGTCTCCCCAATTTCCAGCGCCTTGGCGGTACCCACGGCATGGCTGCACGCGCCGATGCCCAGCCCCGCCGCCATCGGATTGCGTACGCGGAACACCCGGATCAGCAGCGGCGCCACCAGATTTCCCAAAATTCCGGTGAACACCACAGCCGCCGCCGCCACAGGGACAAGCCCCCCGTTCCCCTCTGCCACCGCAGCTGCGATGGGCATGGTGACAGACTTTGGCAGCAGGGACATCATCATCTCCCGGTTCAGCCCGAACAGGTGGGAAAGCCCGTAGATGCAGGCAATTGAGGTCACCGCTCCCGCCGCGCATCCCGCCAGCACCGGCAGCCAATATGTTTTCAAAAGCTCCTTCTTCGTGTAGATGGAAACCGCCAGGCAGGCCGTGGCGGGCCCCAGGAACAGATTGATGAGGCTGCCGCCCGCATAGTAATTTTCATAAGGTATGTGAAACACCGACAGCGTGAGAATCACCAGCGCCACGGCAATCAGCATCCCGTTGCAGTAGGCCTTGTTCACCTTTTTCTGAATGGACATGCCCACCCAGTAGGCGGCAATACTCAGCGTCACGCCAAAAAACGGGGACGCGGTCAGCTCCATCATTTCCCGTTCCTCCTGTCAATCAGCTTCATGGTCAGCGTCACGGCCCAGACGGTGGCGGCAAAGGTGGCAACCAAGCTCACCACGCAGATCACCACAAAGGCCACGCCGTTTGCAAGAATCACATCTTTATACTGCATGATGCCCGCGGCCACGGGAATAAAAAAGAAGGGCAGGTTCCCCAGCAAAAAATCAGACTTTTCCTGCACATGGTCCACCCGCACCACCCCCACCAGCAGCAGCACCAGCAGCAGTATCAGCGCAATCACGCTGGCGGGAAAGGTGATGGGAAGCAGCTTTTCGATCAGCGCGCCCGCCCAGCACAGGCCGAACAATATGCCCACCTGCTTTAAAATCTTCATAGTCTCGTCCTCTCTGTTCTTTATCGCAATGAATTTATCATACAGCCGTGCCCGAGAAAAAGTCAAACAAAACCCTGCCCCCCGCTGCATTTTCGGCAAACGGCACAGCCAGCCGCCGCCACAGGCCGCCGCTTCGTATCTTTTGACACAGTACAGACCGCCGCACACCTGTTGTTTACACGTTTTTCATAATTTTACACTTGCAATTTCCGCAATTGCCGTGATATAGTAAAGACACTTTTCAGAGGGTGCGGCGCACTGCCGCAGACCCCCGATCGGAGGTGCTCTTTGCAAAAACGCAGCCACAAGCTTTTGGCCGCAAGTCTTCTGGAATCACGGAACGGATTTCAGCGCAAGCGCTTTGAGCTTGCCTTTCTGTTCGGCTCCTTCCAGCCGGACTGCAACCCCCTCTCCTATATCAAGGGCTCCATCCGCAGCCACAAGCTGCGCGGACATAATTATTCGAATTCCGACCTGTATATTGCCCGTCAAATTGTCCGGCTCCAGCGCCGCGAAAAAAGCTGGACCTGCTGGCAGTATTACACGCTGGGAAAGCTCACCCACTATCTGGCGGATGCGTTTACCTATCCACATAACGAGCACTATCCCGATTCTCTTCTGGAGCACCACCGGTACGAGGACGCGCTGCGGGAATATCTGTGCGCCTATCTGAATGAGGAAAGCCTTGGCTCCGCGTTTTCCGCCGGATGCGAGCTGAACGGCTGCCTGCGGGAACTGCACCGGCAGTATATGGACGCCCAGTCCGATATGCGCCGGGACGTGCGGTATATCCTCGAGGCCACCTCCATGCTGATGAGCAGCGTTCTGCCTCAGTCGGTTCTGGCGGCAATTCCGGCGGCGGTTTAACCAATCTGTCAAATTTCAGCGGATGTTTTATATTTGTTTGGTTGTTTTGCCTCTGTTCTTTTTTTGAAGGGCGTGGTATGCTTTTGATAATTTAAAGTGCGACAATAAGGAGACAATGAATGTCTATACTTGCTCTCACAGCCGAATACCGCTACTTTAGCTTTACCTATTTTTATGGTAAGGCTTATTTTGGTTGGGCTGAAAACGAGTGTGTGTGTGACTGATGTTGTCGAAACCGTATCAGTACATAAACGACCCGCAGCCTAATCGGCTGCGGGTCTTTTTTGTACCAATTTAAGGAGGAAACCATCATGATCGTCATTCTGAAAAGCAATCCCAACCGCGAGCAGCTGGAGAATCTCATTAGCTGGCTTCAGGATAAGGGCATCACCATCCACACCAGCCTTGGCGAGTCCCACACCATTTTGGGTCTGGTGGGCGACACCTCCCGGCTGGACATCGACCTTCTGTCCGCACTGGACATCGTCGAGGACGTAAAGCGGGTGCAGGAGCCTTACAAAAACGCCAACCGTAAGTTTCATCCCGAGGACACCGTGGTAAAGGTGGCGGGCACCCAAATCGGCGGCGGCACCCTGACCATCATGGCCGGTCCCTGCTCCGTGGAGAGCGAGGAACAGGTCATCGCCATCGCCCGGGCCGTAAAGGCCAGCGGCGCCACCATGCTCCGGGGCGGCGCGTTCAAGCCCCGCACCACTCCCTACTCCTTTCAGGGCTTGGGCGCGGACGGTCTTGAAATTTTAAAGGCCGCCCGGCAGGAGACGGGACTGCCCATCGTCTCCGAGCTGATGGACATTTCACAAATTCCCTTGTTCGAGGATGTGGACGTGATTCAGATTGGCGCGCGGAACATGCAGAACTTCAACCTGCTCAAGGAGGTTGGAAAGCTGGAGAAGCCCATTATGATCAAGCGGGGCATGTCCGCCACGTATGAGGAATGGCTGATGAGCGCCGAATACGTGATGGCCAGCGGCAACCAAAACGTGATTCTCTGCGAGCGCGGCGTGCGCACCTTCGAAACCTACACCCGCAACACGCTGGATTTGGCCTGCATCCCCGTGCTGCGCAAGCTTTCCCACCTGCCCATCATCATCGACCCCAGCCACGCCACCGGCAAGAGCTGGCTGGTGCCCACCCTTGCCGTGGGCGCGGTGGCCACCGGGGCGGACGGCCTTTTGATTGAGGTGCACAACGACCCCGCCCACGCCCTGTGCGACGGTGCCCAGTCCCTCAAGCCGGACGCCTTCGACGTATTGGCCCGGAAGCTGCACAAAATGCACGACTTCTGCGCCGAGCTGGAGGGCTGAGCCTCATGAACGTTGGAATCATCGGGCTGGGGCTGATGGGCGGCTCCATGGCCAAAAGCATCAAGTCCCGCACGGCCCACACCGTCTGGGGACTGGACACGGACGCGGAGACAATGACCCTTGCCCGTCTTTGCGGCGCGATTGACGGGACGCTTACAGACGAAAAAATTCCCCAATGCGATTTGCTTCTGGCCGCCGTCCGTCCGGTTGCGGCGGTGGGGTGGGTGGAAGCCCACGGGGCAAGTATCGCAAAAACCGCCATTCTGGTGGACCTTTGCGGCGTGAAGCGGGCGGTGGTGGGTAAAATCGCGCCCGTCGCGGAAAAATACGGCTTTGCCTATATCGGGGGCCACCCCATGGCGGGGCTGGAGCGGGGCGGTTTTGTAAATTCTTCCGACCGGCTGTACGACGGGGCCTCCATGATTCTCACCCCCGACAAGCGGACAGACATGCAGCTTTTGGAAACGCTGAAAGCCTTTTTTCTGGACGTGGGCTTTGCCAGCCTCACCTTTTCCGACCCCGACGAGCACGACCGCATCATCGCCTATACCTCTCAGCTTGCCCATGTCGCCTCCAGCGCCTATGTCAAGTCCCCCGAAGCCCAGAAGCGCCGGGGCTTTTCCGCAGGCAGCTTTCGGGATATGACCCGCGTGGCCCGGCTGGACGAAGCCATGTGGACCGAGCTGTTTATGGACAATGCCGACTATCTCACCGAGGAGCTGGATATTCTTATCGGACACTTGAATGAATATCTGGGCGCGCTGAAAAGCCGGGACGCGGACCAGCTTGCGCACCTGCTGCGGGAGGGCCGGGACCTGAAAGCCACTGCCGGCGGGAACTGAAACTGCCCCCTCTCCCCGCTTCGGTCCGCCGAAAAATCTGAAGGCGCGGCTCCGCCCTTTTTCGCGAGGAACCGCCCAACCCACGGGAGGACGCTATGGAATCCACGATTCAAACCATTTTGGTGAACACTAAGCCAAAATACGCCGTGTCTATTGGCCCGGGCCTTCTGGCACAATGCGGCGAGCTGGCCGCAGGGGCGCTGTCCCCCTGCCGTGCCGCCATCGTCACGGACAGCACCGTGGCGAAGCTCTACCTGCCCCGTGTGGAGAAAAGTCTCCGGGCGGCAGGCTTTTCCGTCTGCTCTCACGTTTTCCCCGCCGGGGAGGAACACAAAAATCTCTCCACCCTCTCCGAAATCCTGGAGTTTCTGGCGGGGGAGCAGCTCACCCGCAGCGACTGCGT
>JAEWML010000178.1 GCA_023393155.1 Bacillota bacterium | reverse complement strand
AAATCATAGGACGCCAGACGGTTTCTGGCGCTGGTTTCCGTCATGCCCCGCCTGGTGGCCTGAAGGTTCTCCACCAAATTCCAGTCTGGATGGTCGAAATGGATAATCTGGGGCAGGCAGGCCGCCTTGACCGCAGGCCCCAGCTTGATGCGCCCATCGTCGGGGTACTCCTCGTCCATCACCATCTTAATGAGGGTGGATTTTCCCGCTCCGTTGTCGCCGATCAGGGCGATGCGCTCGCCCCCCTCTACTTTTAAGCTGATGTCCTCGAAGAGCTTCCGCGTCCCGAAGGACTTGGACACATTCCGAATCGTCAGTGCCTCATCCCCCTGAAAGTCAATGGAGGAAAAGCGGGCGTCCATCTTGCGGCGCTTGGTGGGCCTGTCGGTGGTGCGCATCCGCTCAATGCGCTTTTCCATGGAAAACGCCCGTTTGTACATGGCGTCGTTTCCCATGAAAGCCCACAACCGCAAGCGGTCCGCCGCCTCGGTGAGCTGGGCGATTTTGGCCTGCTCTTTTTCGTACTGCCTCAGCTTTTCCTGATAGCGCCGCTCTTTTTCCACGGCGTAGAAGCTGTAATTCCCGCTGTAAAACTCCGCCTTGCCGCCGTTGATTTCGATAATCCGCGTTACGGCCCGGTCCAGAAAATATCGGTCATGGGAGATTGCCACCACGGTGCCCTTGAAATGGGAGATATAGTCCTCCAGCCACTCCGTGGCGTGAAGGTCC
Organism: Bacillota bacterium; assembly: GCA_023393155.1. GTDB lineage: Bacteria > Bacillota > Clostridia > Oscillospirales > Oscillospiraceae > Oscillibacter. The sequence goes on along the minus strand of JAEWML010000178.1, from coordinate 4,211 downwards.
AAATGGTTGGTGGGCTCGTCCAGCAATAAAACGTCCGTATCCTCAAGAATCAGGCGGCCCAGATTCACCCGGGTCTTCTCTCCGCCGGAGAGACGGTCAAACGGCTCAGAGCGCATGGACTGCGGAATAGAGAGGCCGTTTGCAACCTTGTTGACGGCCACCTCCGTGTCATACCCGCCGAACAGCTCAAACTTTTCCGTCAGCGCCCCGTACCGCCGCAGCAGCGCCGGGTCGCTCTCCCCCGCCTCCATGCGGCCCGCAAGGTCTTCCATCTCTCTCGCCAGCGCAGAAAGGCGATCGAAGGCCGTGCGGAGCACATCCTCCACCGTATACCCCTCCGGATAGACGGGAATTTGAGAAATCAGCCCCAGTCGGCGGCCCTTGGCCAGAGACACGCTGCCCGCGTCATAGTCCAGCTCGCCGGTGAGGATGCGGAACAGTGTGGTTTTTCCCGCGCCGTTGGGACCCAAAAGCCCCACCCGCTCCCCCTCGTCAATCTGGAAGGTCAGTCCGTCCAATATTTTTTTTTCCAAATCAAAGGACTTGACCAGCCCTTCTACCTGTATTTCTATCATTCGTGTTCCTTAATCCTGATAATCCTGTGCTTTCAAAAACTCCACAATGGTTTCAAAATGCATGGAAAAGTGAGAAGCCTTCACCAATGCGCTGGTATCCGGCTCGAACTGGCACAGCAGCTCATCCTTCGCCGCGTCCTTGTCCTGAAAGTGGAGCGCGCAGCCACCGGAGGCCAGAGCGCCCTCCGCAATTTTCTCCGCCTTTTCCCCGATGGCGATGACCATGTCGATGCCCAGCATGGCCGCCAGCGCGCCGATATTATAGTGGGCGGCCTCCCCGTGATCCCCCAGCTCGCCCATATCCCCCAAAATCGCCAGCTTGCGGGAGCCGGTGCTTTTTGCCAGCACCTCCAGTCCCGCCGCAACCGACTGGGGATTCGCGTTGTAGCAGTCATTCAGGATGATGCGGCCGCCGGGAAGGCGCACCACCTCCATCCGATTTCCCACGCCCTGAAAGGCCGCCACGCCGGAGACAATCTGCGAATGATCCAGGCCCAGCAGCTCCGCGATGGCCACGGCCATGGAGGCGCAGTACACCAGATGCTGCCCCGGCGCGTTAATCGTCAAATCATATACGTCTTTTTTCGTGGTGATGCGGCAGCAGGTTCCGTCCAGTCCCCGGTCGGACACGTCGCCAACCCGCACGCCGCACCCCTCCGATTGTCCGCACCGCAGGGTGGTAAAGGGCAGCTTCAGAGTGTTCAGCAGCGCGTCGTCCCCATTGAGGACGGCCACGCCGTCGGGCTTTAAAAAGTCAAAAATCTCACTTTTTGCCTTTAAAATTCCCTCCCGGCTACCCAAAAATTCGATGTGGGCGTCACCGACGTTGGAAATCACGGCGATATCCGGACGCACCAGCTCGGAGAGATAGTGAATCTCTCCGAAGTGGTTCATGCCCGTTTCAATCACCGCCGCCTGATGCTCCGGCGTCAGTCCGAACAGCGTCAGGGGCGTTCCGATGTCGTTGTTGAAATTCTCCGGCGTTTTCAGCACCTTCAGTCCCGCCGAGAGGACCGTGGCGATCATCTCCTTGGTGGTGGTCTTCCCCACAGAGCCGGTAATCTGGACAAAGGGGATGTCAAACCGGTCCCGGTAGGCGGAGGCCAGCGCCTTCAGCGCCAAACGTGTGTCGTCCACCTTGATGTAGAATTTATCGGGCCGGAAATCGGCGGGCAGGCGGGCGCACAGGGTTCCTGCTGCGCCCGCCTCCAGCGCGCTGTCAATAAAATCGTGACCGTCAAACCGCTCACCCTTCCATGGCACAAACAGGCATCCGGGGGTCAGCTCGCGGCTGTCGGTGCAGACGGCGGAGACGGAAGGCGCGTCCTCCCGGGGGTTCCACCACACGCCGCCCACGGCGGATTCAATCTCCCTGACAGTCATTGGCAGCATGATGACACGTCCTCCTTAAAGAAAGCTGAACAATTTCCTCGCAGAGCTCCTCATAGGTAAACCCTGCGGCGGCAGCCTCCTTGGGCATCAGACTGGCGGAGGTCAGGCCCGGGAGGGAGTTGATCTCCAAGCACCACGGCACGCCGTCTCCATCCAGCACAAAATCGGCCCGGGAGTACACCGACAGGCCCAACAGGCGGTGAAGATTCAGCGCCATTTCGCCAATCTCCTCCTGCTGTTCCCCGGTAATATTGGCGGGACACAGCTCCAGCGCCCCGCCGGACTGATACTTCGCCTCGTAGTCGAATTTCCCCTTGGCGGAAATGACCTCTACCGACGGAAGCCACCGGTCCCCCAGTATGCCGGTGAAAATATCCCGGCCCACAATCCGCTCTTCCACAATAATCTGCCCGTCAAAGTGCAGAAGGTCCCGCAGGGCGGCTTTCAGCTCCTCCCGCGTCTCGGGCATGTAAACCCCGATGGAGGAGCCGCCCCCTGGCGTCTTCACCACGCAGGGCATCGGCAGCTCTTCGGACAGGGCTTCCACCTCCGCCTCGCCGTACTCCACCAGCCGCCACTTGGGCGTGCGGATACCGGCGGCTTCCATCAGCCGTTTGGTGACAACCTTATCCATGGCCATGGCGGAGGAAAGGTGTCCCGAGCCGGTGTAGGGGATTCCCAACAAATCCAGAGTAGCCTGAATGCGTCCGTCCTCCCCGCTCTCGCCGTGCAGCCCCACAAACACCAGATCCGCCAGGGCGCAGACGCTTAAAACATCCTTTCCGATCAGGCTGGGACCCCTGTCCTTCCGGCTGCGGCGCACCGCTTCCAGATCCGGCGCGGTGGTTTTAATGGCGGCGTCGCCGCAGCGTCCATCCGGCGCATCGAACACAGTCTCCAGCGGACCGTCATAGTCCTCAAGCCCCAAAAACAAATCCACCAAAACAGCCCTGTGGCCCCCCTTGCGAAGCGCCCGGCACACAGCCGTCCCCGTAACCAGCGAAACTTCCCGCTCCTGCGAAAGGCCGCCGGCCAATACCACGATCTTCATGGTTCCTCCTTCCGCCGCCGTCGGCGGCCCACACAAATGCCCTTTTCCCACAGCCTGCCCCGGGCCGGAACGGGCTATCCAATAGCTATTGCAATCCGTACCAGTTTAGCACAAATTTTCCGTGAATACAAGCGCAGGAACCTGCCGGAAATACTTTTCGGCAGGTTCCTGTACTTTTTTCCTATTGAAACGCCGGAGCTTTCAGCGCATCCAGTCCAGAAGCCCGGTCTGCTCTCCGTCCAGCAGCGTTCCCGCCGCGCAGAGCATCTGCGCCGCGTCCGCCCGGGTCATGGGCTGGGCGAGTGTACCGCTTCCGAAGCTGCCCACGGACATGACGCTGACGGCCTCCAGATTCCCCACGGCCTGCGCCGCCCAGGAGGGCGTGGCGTCCCGGTCGGCATACCAGGTGGCAAGGTCCACATCGCCCACCGCCAGCACCCGATCCAAAATAGCCGCCGCCTCGTTGAAGGTCACGGGTTCATTGCTGCGGAAAGCCGCCCCCGTCTCAGTGGAGACGCCCCGGATGATTCCCTCTGAAAGGCCCGCCGCCGCATAGGACTTGGCCCAAGTGGGAATTGCCTCGTCGTCGGAGAAGCCGGTCATGGTAACGGTATCTGCCGGGAGGTTTGCAAGCTCCATGGTCATGGCCAGAAACTCGGCCCGGGAAAGCGTGCGCTCCGGCTCAAAATAGTATTGCCCGCCGATGCGCGCGCCGGTAAAGGCCCCCGTCTCCGCCAGATATTGGGCGGCGGCGGCAGCGGAGTTGTCCTCCATATCCTGATACTCCACGCCGGACTTGGTCTTTTCCACCATCACGGTGACGGTGGCGGGAGCGGAGACATTTCCCGCAGGATCCGTCACCACATAGGTGAAGCTGTCCTTCCCGCTTTTGCCCTCTGTCGGCGTATAGGTGAATACGTCCCCCGCCACGGTGACGGTGCCTTTCTTCGGCGCCGTGTCCACGGTAAAGGTCAGCTCGCCGTTTTCGTCGTCTGAGGCCAGAAACTGTGCGCGGTAGGGAATGTTGCGGTAGGTTCTGACTGAAATTTCCTTTGCGATGGGCGCGCCTTCCGCCGGGGCCGCCGCCTCCTCGCTCTTTTTGCCGAACAGCGCCTGAGCGGGCACGGTCAGCGTCACCAGCAGCGCCAGCAGCAACGCCGATACGCGGGCTTGCTTATTTGTCATTTTCAAGG
>JAEWML010000147.1 GCA_023393155.1 Bacillota bacterium | reverse complement strand
TGCAGAGAGATTCCGGGCAGGTAATGGCCCCGTCGAAATCCTCCAGAAACACAAAGTCGTTGCCGCAGGTCTGGAGCTTTGCGAAGGGGAGCTTCTGCCGCTTTGTCCGCAGGCGGCAGATGTCCACTAGCTCCGTATTCTCCTGCGTATAGCGGCTGGCGAGAATATCCGCCAGCGCGGCGGCGGTGTCCAGACTGGTAAGGCACGGAATCCCAAGCTGGACGCAGCGGTGGTTCAGATGGATGAAATCCCGGATATACGCCGGTTCTGTGGACCCGGTGAGAATTACAAAATCAATTTCCCCCGCCTCCAACAGTTGAAACACCCGGTTGTCCTGCCCCAGCTTGCCCACCACCTCCACGTCCGCGCCAAGGCGGGAGATCTCATAGGCCGTGCGCTCGGTGCCGTAGAGCTTATAGCCCAAATCCACCAGCTTGCGGGCAATATGGACCACCTCCGGCTGGTCCCGGCGGTTGACGGAGACGAGAATTCCGCCTCGCCGCTCCCGCTCCACCCGGTAGCCCGCGGAAGCCAGGCCCTTAAACAGGGCCTCCTGCAAATTTTTTCCAAGGCCCAGCACCTCTCCGGTGGATTTCATTTCCGGGGAGAGGGCGGCGTTTGCGTCGGTGAGCTTTTCAAAGGAGAAGACGGGAACCTTCACGGCCACATAGGGCGGCGTTTTGTAAAGCCCCGTGCCGTAGCCCAGCGTGCGCAAGGGCTGCCCCGTCATCACCCGGGCGGCAAGGTCCACCATGGGCACCCTTGTCACCTTGGAGAGATAGGGGACCGTGCGGCTGGCTCGGGGATTTACCTCGATGACATACAGCTCGCCCTGATAGATTAAATACTGGATGTTGACAAGGCCCTTGGTTTTCAGGCTGAGGGCCAGCTTTTTCGAGCAGTCCACAATGGTTTTCAGCAGCCGGTCGTTGATATTAAACGGCGGATAGACCGCGATGGAGTCCCCGGAGTGAACCCCGGTGCGTTCGATGTGCTGCATCACGCCGGGAATCAGCACATCCGTCCCGTCGGAGATCACGTCCACCTCCAGCTCCCGGCCCTGAAGATACTGGTCCACCAGAATTGGTTCTCCGTTTCCGTTGGCCAGAATCGGTTCCATATAGCGGCGGACCTCCGCCTCGTTGTGGGCGATGACCATGTTCTGCCCGCCGATGACGTAGGAGGGCCGCAGCAGCACGGGATAGCCCAGCTCCCCGGCGGCGGAAAGGGCTTGATTCAGGCTCAGCACCGCGCGGCCCTGGGGCCGCTTGATGGAAAACCGCTCCAACAGCGCGTCGAACCGCTCCCGGTCCTCCGCCATGTCGATGGATTCGGCGGAAGTGCCTAAGATCTTCACCCCCTGCGCGTCCAAGAATTTGGTCAGCTTGATGGCGGTCTGCCCGCCGAAGGCCACCACCACCCCTACGGGGCGCTCCACCTCGATGATGTGCAGCACGTCCTCGGGGCACAGCGGCTCGAAATACAGCCGGTCGGCGGTGTCATAGTCCGTGGAGACAGTCTCGGGGTTATTGTTGACGATGACCACCTCGTAGCCCAGCTTTTTCAGCGTCCAGACGCAGTGGACGGAGGAATAGTCAAACTCGATGCCCTGACCGATGCGGATGGGTCCGGAGCCCAGCACCAGCACCACCGGCTTTCCGCTGCGGGGGAAGGACCGGGCCTCGCAGGCTTTGTCAAAGCAAGAGTAAAAATAGGGAGTCTGCGCGTCAAACTCCGCCGCGCAGGTATCCACCATTTTATAAACGGCGGACTTGCCTCCGCCGGGAAGCGTCGTCTCACCGGACAATCGCAGCAGCGCCGCATCGGGATAGCCGTACCGCTTTCCGGTTTCGTAGTGCTCCGGGGTTAGGCCGTCCCTTATAAGGCATTTTTCAAATTCCGTCAGAGTTTGGAGCTTGCCCAGAAACCAGCGGTCGATTTTTGTGATTTCATGGATTTCCTCTATGTCCACGTCCGCTTTCAGCGCCTCGAACACTGTGAAAAGCCTGCGGTCGTCCACCCGCGCCAGCCGCTCCCGGAGGGGCGTGCCGTCCCCCTCGTCCAGAGGACGGTTCAGGGTGTCCAGACCGATTTCCGCGCCCCGAACGGCCTTCATGATTGCCATTTCAAAACCGGGAGCAATGGCCATCACCTCGCCGGTAGCCTTCATCTGGGTGCCCAGCTTCCGGCTGGCGTCGGCAAACTTTTCAAAGGGCCATTTGGGGATTTTCGCCACGATGTAGTCCAGCGCAGGTTCAAAACAGGCGCAGGTTTTGCCCGTCACGTCGTTTTTGATTTCGTCCAGCGTATAGCCCAAGGCGATTTTCGCCGTGACCTTGGCAATGGGATAGCCCGTGGCCTTGGAGGCCAGCGCGGAGGACCGGGAAACCCGGGGGTTCACCTCAATCACCGCGTACCGGAAGCTGTCGGGGTCCAGCGCTAGCTGGCAGTTGCATCCGCCCACAATGCCAAGCGCCGAGATGATGTCAAGCGAGGCAGTGCGCAGCATTTGGAACTCCCGATCCGATAAGGTCTGGGCGGGTGCCACCACGATGGAGTCTCCGGTATGAACCCCCACCGGGTCCAGATTTTCCATGGAGCACACGGCAATGACGTTGCCGGCGGCGTCCCGAATTGTCTCGAACTCAATTTCCTTCCAGCCGAAAATGGCCCGCTCCACCAGAATCTGAGAGATGGGGGACGCGTCCAGCCCGGTGGCGGATATAATTCGCAGCTCCTCCGGGTCCGCCGCCGCGCCGCCGCCCGCGCCGCCCAGCGTAAACGCCGGGCGGACGATGACCGGATAGCCGATCCGATCCGCCACTGCCAGAGCCTCGTCCACGTTTTGGGCGATGTCCGAGGGGACCACCGGCTGGCCGATGGCCTCCATGGCCTCTTTGAACAGCTCCCGGTCCTCTGCCTTGGAAATGGCCTCCGCACTGGTCCCCAACAGGCGGACCCCCTCCCGCTCCAAAAAGCCCTCCTTGGCAAGCTGCATGGCAAGGGTCAGCCCCGTCTGCCCGCCGAGGGAGGCCAGAAGGCTGTCCGGCTGCTCTTTTTTGATAATGCGCTTCACCGTGGTGACGGTGAGCGGCTCTAAGTAAATCTCGTCCGCCATGGCCTGATCGGTCATGATGGTGGCGGGATTGGAGTTGCACAAAACCACCTCCACCCCCGCCTCTTTTAAAACGCGACAGGCCTGCGCTCCCGCGTAGTCAAATTCGGCCGCCTGCCCGATGACAATGGGACCGGAGCCGATGACCAGTGTTTTTTTAATCGACGTATCCAAAGGCATTACAGACTTCCTCCCTTCATCAGCGCTGCAAAGCGGTCAAACAGAAACGCGGTGTCCTCCGGCCCGGAGCGGGCCTCCGGATGGAATTGGACGGTAAACGCCCCCAACTCCGGATAGTCGATGCCCTCGCAGGTGCCGTCGTTGGCGTTGACATAGCGGACGCGCCCGGCGGGCAGAGAATCGGCGTCCACCGCGTAGCCGTGATTTTGGCTGGTGATAAAGGTCCGGGGGCCGCTCAGGTCCCGGACCGGCTGGTTTACGCCCCGGTGGCCGTATTTCAGCTTATAGGTCCGCCCGCCCAGCGCCAGCGCCAGAAGCTGGTGACCAAGGCAGATACCGAACAGGGGCAGCTTTCCCGCAAGCTTTCTGAGCTGGTCAATCTGAAATTCCGCCTCCGCCGGGTCCCCAGGCCCGTTGGAGAGCATGACGCCGTCCGGCTCCATGTCCAGCACCTCCGCCGCCGTGGTCATCGCGGGCAGGACCGTCACCTCACAGCCCCGCTTTTGAAGCTCCCGGACGATGTTGCGCTTGGCCCCATAGTCCAGCAGGGCCACGGAATGCTTCTTTTCCCCCGCCGCCGGGTAGACGAGGGACTCCTTACAGGTAACAGTCTCCACCGCGCCGGTGACGGCGTACTTTTGCACCTGCTCCAGCCCGGCGGGCGGCTCGGCGCAGATCGCAGCGTTCATGACTCCGTGCTCCCGGATTATCCGGGTCAGTTCCCGGGTGTCCACCCCGCAGATGCCCGGAACGTTCTCCCGCTTCAGGTATGCATCCAAATCCATTTCACAGCGGAAGTTGGACGGGGCGGCGCACCACTCCCGGGCAACATACCCCCGGACGGCGCAGCTTCCCTCGAAATCCCCGGGAATCACGCCGTAGTTTCCCATCAGGGGATAGGTCTGCAACACAATCTGCCCGTGATAGCTGGGGTCCGTCAGCGTTTCAAGATAGCCACACATGCCGGTGGTAAACACCAGCTCCCCCACCGTGTCCCTGCCTGCACCGAAGCGAATCCCCTCAAATACCTGCCCGTCCTGCAAAACCAGATACGCCTTTTCCATGCCTTTTCGACCGTCCCTTTCCCGTCCGCAATCCCACCTTGGCGGCTTCTTCTCATTTTAAAATATTATCTGCTTTCCCGGTTCTTCCGTCAATCCATTTATGCAAATTTATTCATAAATATTTGAATAATATTCTTTTATTTACTTCACCGTTTTTTGGTGATTTTGATATGCCTTTTGCACTTTCGGTTTTTATTGTTTTTTGTGCTACGTCCCGTCCCGCCGTTTTGTACGCAGATAAGTGAATTTTTATAACGCATCCGCTTTTTTACGAAGCGCAGAGCGGCACCCGTCCCCCGGCTGCACAAGAGCTTGTTCAGGCCGCCCGTGGGGCGGGCCTGAACAAGCTCGAAGAAACGGGGTCAATATAGGCCCCGGAGTGCGGGGCAGTCTCAGTTTTCGTTGTAATTGGGGGTAATCACCAGCTCGCCGCTCTTGATCTGATCGATCACGGCGTTCACCTTTCCGGCCACGTCGGCGGAAACCTCTGTGCTGAAAGCCGCCATGCTGACCACGCCGTCATGCAGGCCGGGAAAAGCCTGTCCGCCATAGCCGCCGGCCTTGATGAGGTCAATCTGGGAGGAAATCATGTAGGGGATGTCCACCATCATGGAGGAGAGGCACAGCCCGTCGGCAACCAGAGAGGACTGGTCGGAGGTATAGCCGATGCAGTATACCTTCTGGCTGCTGCACGCCTCCAGAACGCCAAGGCCCGTGTGGTCGCAGGTTTGGAG
>JAEWML010000046.1 GCA_023393155.1 Bacillota bacterium | reverse complement strand
CTCTTTGTCTCTTCTCTTTTTCGCCGGCAATCTTACTGTTTGCAAACCGACAGATTTCTGCCGTTGAAAATACCGGCGGGTCTACCATGGAAACGGCTTCCTGCGCCGCGCCCCGGCGGTTTCTGAAAATATCCTCTGAAAAGTTATGCGTTTGCCCTAAAATTTGTAAATTTTTAAAAGGGCCAATGCGCAAAAAATCCGTCAAAAGGCTCTTTGAGAGCCTTTTGACGGATTTAAGTAAATTAGTGAGTTTGGGTCAGGCAGGGGGTTTCTCGCCCGCGTTGGTTTGCGGTTCTGCGCCAGTCTCCGATTTTGGGGAACAGCCTGTCCAAGTGAAGGCCTGTCCGCCCCACCGTGAGCGCCGGCTCACTCGTCCCGCTTGCTGAAAATCTTAAAGATGTCCTCGAAGGGGTCGTCCTCCGGCTCCTGGGGCTTGGGATCGTCCATCGTGCTCAGGGGCTTGGGCGCCTCCGCCGTAATTTGCTGCGCCGCAGGGGCGGGTTCTGCCGGGACTGCGGGCGCCTCCACGGAGGGGGGCGCAAAGGCGGCGGGCGGAGCAACAGGGGCGGCCTGCCGCCCAGGGGACTCGGCGGCAACCTTTTCAAAGCCGGTGGCAATGACGGTCACGCGAATTTCATCCTCAAGGTTTTCGTCAAACTGCGCGCCAAAAATGGTAATGGCGTCCATGTTGACAGCCTCCTGCACCAGCGTGGCGGCCTGCTCCACCTCCTCCAGTCCGATGTCCATGGAGCCGGTGACGTTGATGAGCACGCCGTGCGCCCCGGCGATGGAGGTTTCCAGCAATGGGCTGGAAATCGCCATTCTGGCGGCCTCCTCGGCCTTGCCCTTGCCCGCTGCGCGGCCAACGCCCATGTGGGCCAGACCCGCACCCTTCATAATGGTGGTCACGTCGGCAAAGTCCAAGTTAATAAACCCGGTGTCCCGAATCAAATCGGAGATGGACTGCACCGCCTGACGCAGCACATCGTCCGCGATTTCAAAGGCGTTGGCAAATGTAATTTTCTGGTCTGTGGCGTGCTTGAGCCGCTCGTTGGGGATGATGACCAGAGAGTCCACCTTGTCCTTCAGCTCCGAAATGCCCTTTTCCGCCTGCTGCATCCGACGGCGGCCCTCAAAGCCGAAAGGCTTGGTCACCACCGCCACGGTGAGAATCTCCAACTCCTTGGCAATCTCCGCCACGATGGGCGCGCCGCCTGTGCCGGTACCGCCGCCCATTCCGGCAGTGATGAACACCATGTCCGTGTCCTCCAGCGCCTTGGCAATCTGGCTGCGGCTCTCCTCGGCAGACTTGCGGCCCACCTCCGGATCCGAACCCGCACCCTGCCCGTGAGTCAGTTTTTCACCGATCTGAATTTTATAGGTAGCGCTGGACACGTTCAGCGCCTGCTTGTCCGTATTGATGGCCACAAAGTCCACACCCTTGGTGCCGGAGCGAACCATGCGGTTAACCACGTTATTTCCGCCGCCGCCGACGCCGATCACCTTGATGTTCACCACGGCGTCCGGGCCGGTTTCCAATCCAAATGCCATAAAGCTGCCTCCTGCTGTCGTTCGTATCGGGAGGAATCTCCTCCTTGCCTGTGTAAATTGGCACGCATAGCCCTATTCTTACTAATAATAAGACACTTTGCGCTCCGGGTCAAGTCTTCCCGCAGTTTTTCCGGCAGTTTTTCCAATCAGTCCTTGATGAACACGTTTTGACCGCTGTCGCCCGTCATGCGGATCACGCCCGTCTCGTTGGATTCAATCCTGCCGCTGTCAAGAATTGCCCGAAGCGTGCGGAGCTTATAGGCGTAGTCCGCGCCGTAGGGCAGCTCCACGCGGAACCGCTCCATATACTCCATGGTCAGCACCGCCGCGTCGTCCAGCCGGATGGAGTACACCTCCTCCAGCATCTCCTGCTCGTCCAGCGCGCCCATCAGCGCCAGCAGGCTCTCCTGCTGCTCCAGGCGCTCTGTCGGCATCTGAAGGAAGGTTGCCACGGCGGGAGAAAGCAGCTCGCAGCCCTCAATTTTCGCGAAATCGGCGGCGGCGCCCACCGCCCGCTGCTCCACAATTTTCCCCTCCGGGCTTACAAGCCAGGCATAGCCCTCCTGTACCACCGCCAGAGCCGCCTCGCTCTCCGTCACGTCGATTGCCAGCGTGTCGGGCAGTACCCGGTTGATGCGCACCAGCGCGATATAGGGCAGCTTCCGCTGAAGGTCCTTTGCAACGGCGTATTTATTCAGCAGAAGCAGATTGTCGCCTGTTTTCAGGCCGGAGGCCTCGATTATCTCTGCTTCGGAATAGCGGTTCTCGCCGGTGACGGCGATGGTATTTACCCGGAAAAACAGCGTCAGCGCCACCACAATCACGACGCAGATGGCCAAAACGGACAGCAGCTTATAGAGGAGTCCGAATCTCCCCCTTCGCTTTCTGTTGTAATTCCTTCGTCTGGCCATCTGCTGTTCTCCAGTCTGTCTCTATTCCCCGCCGTTCCCCTCGTCCCGGCTGACGTGGGCTCCCAGCTCTGCAAGTGTTTTGGCGAGGTCCTCGTAACCCCGGTCAATGTGCTCCACGCCGGACACGGCGCTTTCGCCCTCCGCCGCCAGCGCAGCCACGCACAGCGCCGCGCCGCCCCGCAGGTCCGTGGACTGTACGGAGGCGCCGTGGAGCCTTTCCACGCCGTTGACCACCGCCACCCGGCCGGACACCCGGATGTCCGCTCCCATGCGGCTAAGCTCGTCGACATGACGGAAGCGGTTTGTGAAAATATTTTCCTCAAATACCGTTGCGCCCCGGCTGCGGGCCAGCGCCGCCATTAAAACGGCCTGCGCGTCGGTGGGAAAGCCCGGATAGGGCGCGGTGTGAATGGGACGGATGCCCCGCAGCGCCCGCCGCCTGCGCAGGGTGATGCCCTTCTCGTCCGCCTCCACGGTGCAGCCCGCCTCCCGCAGCGCCGCCGTCACGGTGGACAGATGGCCCTCCTTCGCGCCCGCCAGCCGCACCTCGCCCCCCGCGGCTGCCGCCGCGCAGAGATAAGTAGCCGCGGCGATGCGGTCGGGCATCACGGTGTAGGTGCAGCCGTGAAATTGCGCGCCGCCCTCTACCGTAACGGTGGAGGTCCCCGCGCCGAAAACCTTTGCGCCGCAGGCACAGAGATAGTTCTGCAAATCCTCGATCTCCGGCTCCCGCGCGGCGTTGTAAATAGAGGTGACGCCGCTTCCGCCGCAAGCCGCCAGCATCAGATTTTCCGTCGCGCCAACGCTTGGCAGGCTGAGCACCACCTCCCGCCCCACAAGGCGGGGCGCGGAGCAGCGGAGCCGTCCGCCGTCCTCCCGGATGTCGGCCCCCAGCTCCCGGAGGCCCGCCAAATGTAAATCAATGGGTCTTGGTCCCAGCTCGCAGCCGCCGGGATAGCTGATATCCGCCTGACCGCAGCGGGCCAGCACGGCCCCCAGAAAAATGGCGGAGGAGCGCATCTCCCGCATCAGCGCGTCGGAGATATTGCAGCAATTCATGCCGACGGTGTTTACCGTCAGCGTATCCTCCTCCCAGCGGGCCTCGCAGCCAAGATGCCGGAGAATACGGACCGACGCGTCCACATCCCGCAGACGGGGACAGCCTTTCAGCACCGTCTCCCCCCGGTTTAAAAGCGTGGCCGCCAGAATGGGCAGTGCGCTGTTTTTCGCGCCCTGCACCCGGACGGAGCCGGAAAGAGCGTTCCCGCCCTTTACGATGATCTGACTCATATTGCAATTCCCTCCGCATACAGAATGGTTCAACAGTCCATCGTATGCGTGGGGAGCCTTTAAGGGTTACAGCAGCTCCAGCACCGTCTGATAGATACGCTCCGCCGCTTCGGGAATGCCAAGCTTTTTCATGGCGGCGGACATGGACGCGCGGCGGAGGTCGTCCCGGAGAATTTCACAGGCCTTTTGAAAGAGGGCCTGCCCGCTTGCCTCGTCCTCCAAAAGAACGCAGGCGCCGCCCGCCCGCTCCAGCACCCGGGCGTTTTTCTCCTGATGGTTGTTGGTCACATAGGGGGACGGCACAATCAGCGCCGGAACGCCCAGCGCCGTCAGCTCGCTAATGGTGGACGCTCCCGCCCGGCACAGCACCAAATCCGCCGCCCGGAGGGCCCGGTCCATATCATAAATGTAGGGCCGCACCTCAAGAGACGGGTGCCGCACAAGGTCCACACCCCGTTCCTTCAGCGCCCGCAGCAGCGCATCATAGCCGCCGCCCGCCCCGTGAATGTGGTGAAAAGGCTCCTTTGCCGATTCCAGCGCCAAAAAAGCGGCCATTTCCCCATTCATTCCCGCCGCGCCCAGAGAGCCCCAGAAGGAAACGATCAGGGGCCTTTCGTCCCGAAGGCCCAGTTCCTCCCGGGCCCGCTGTTTGGTCCGGGTGAAAAAGTCGCCCCGCACCGGCGTTCCCGTGACCACCACTTTGTCCGGATGGCGATACTGCCCCCGGCACTCCTCAAAACCAACCATGATCCGGTCGGCAAAGGGCTCCAGCAGCCGGGTGGTCAGCCCCGGGACCATATTGGACTCGTGGACGGCGGTGGGGATTCCCAGCTTTGCCGCCGCCTTCACCATGGGAAAACTGGCATAGCCCCCGGTGCCGATAACCACCTGGGGGCGAAATTCCCGCAGAATGCGCCGCGCCTCCCGGGGCGCCCGAAGATAATTTCCCACGGAGATTAAATTGTGCTTCATTTCCGCCATCTTCATCGAACGGTGGAAGCTGGAGATGTGGACGGTGCGAAAAGCGAAGCCCGCCTTGGGAATCAGGTCCTTTTCAAGGCCCCGCTCCGCACCCACAAATAAAATCTCCGTATCCGGCTTCCGCGCGAGCATCAACTGCGCCAGAGCGACGGCGGGATTGACATGCCCCGCCGTCCCCCCGCAGGTAAAAATGACCCGTTCGGGCGCGTTGCCCATTTTAAAACACTTCCTTAAAAGTCCGCGCGTCCGGAATTAAATCTTCATCTGCCGGGACACGCTCAATACAATGCCCATTTCAAAGAGCTGGATAGTCAGCGCCGTCCCCCCATAGCTGAAAAAGGGGAGGGAAACGCCGGTGGTGGGCAGCAGCCCCGTCACCACCGCCATGTTCAAAAACGTCTGGAAAGCCAGCAGCGTGGTAATGCCCACCGCCAGCAGGTTCCCAAACCGGTCCCGGGCGTGGAGGGCAATCCAGTACCCCCGCAGAATCAGCGCCGCAAACAGCAGCATAATCACCGCCGCGCCGATCAGCCCCAGCTCCTCGCACACGATGGAAAACACGAAGTCGTTGTGCTCCTCCGGCAGATACATGAATTTTTGCCTGCTTTTCCCAAGGCCCACGCCCAAAAGCCCGCCGGAGCCGATGGACAACAGGCTCTGGGCCAATTGATAGCCGTCTCCCCGTGGGTCTATAAACGGGTTGTGCCACATGGCGATGCGGGACGCGCCGTAGCCGACGATTCCCACCACGGCATACATCCCCGCCGCGGCCACGCCCAGCGCCCCGGCAACCCACTTCCAGCTGATGCCGCCCACCAGCATAATGGCTGCCCCCGCGCCTAAGATCAGCAGCGTTCCGGACAGGTGAGGCTCCAGCATCATCAGCCCCGCCAAGACCACCAGAATGATGCCGTAGGGTAAAATGCCGTACCGAAAGGTCTGCATCCGCTCCTTCTTTTTGGAAACGGTATCGGAAAAATAGAGCACCACCGCCAGCTTTGCCACCTCCGAGGGTTGAAATTGCAGCGCGGTGTTGGGGATTCCCAGCCAACGGGTGGCGTTGTTCCGGGTCAGGGCGATAGGGTTGCCCGGAATAATCACCAGCACCAGCAAAATAATGGCCAGAAACAGCAAAGGCTTTGCAAGGGCCCGGAACCGCTGATAATTGATCTTTCCCACAAACGCCATGGCAGCCACGCCCATAATGGCGAATACGCCCTGCTTCGACACGTAAAAGGTTGGGTTGCCGCTTTCGTAATAGGCCCTTGGAAAGCTGGCGGAAAACAGCATGATGAGGCCGATGGCGGTCAGCAGCAGCACCAGCAGGCAGAAGGGCAGGTCAATGGGTCCTCTGGCCAGCTCCCGGCTCTCCTGCTCCCGGAGCAGGCGCTCCTCCTTGGCCCGCTGGCGGGCCAAGAGCGTCTCCCGGCTGACGGCTGGACGGCGGACGGAGCTGAAGCCCCGGTCCCGGTCCCCTCGGGGCGCGCGGGGCCGCGTGTTATTCGGTTTGCGTTCACGGACCATCGGCCACACTCCCCCTTCTCCGTTTGGCAGACGCGTCAAATTCTCCCCTGAATGCCCAGCCACGCCGCGATACAGCCCGCAAGCGTGATGAGGGAAAACACCGTCACAAGCTTCGCCTCGCTCCAGCCGCACAGCTCCAGATGGTGGTGCAGCGGCGCCATTTTAAAAAAGCGCTTGCCGTGGGTGGCCTTGAAATACACCACCTGAATAATGACCGACGCCGTTTCCGCAATATAGATCAGCCCTATGGGAACCAGCACCAGCGGCATATCCATTGCAAACGCCAGCGCCGCCACCGCGCCGCCCAGAAACAGGCTGCCGGTATCTCCCATAAATGCCTTTGCCGGGTGGCAGTTGTAGACAAAGAACGCCGCCAGCCCCCCCGCCAAAGCGGAGGAAACCAGGCTCAGGCCCCCAAAGGCCGCGACGGTGGCCCCGGCGAAAAACATCATCACCACAAAGGTGACGCCGGTGGCCAGCCCGTCGATTCCATCGGTCAGGTTCACGGCGTTGACGCAGCCAACGATGACAAACGCCGCAAAGGCCAGATACATCACCCAGTTCAGCTCCAGCGTTATGTCCGCAAAGGGAATATAAAGTCTGTTGCTCAAAAGGCCCTCGTAGCGCATGATGCTTAAAAACACCACTGCCGCCGCCAACTGCAAAACAAACTTCTGCCGGGCGGTAAGCCCCTCGTTCTGGTGCTGGCGCACCTTGCGGTAATCGTCCACAAAGCCGATCAGTCCAAACACCAGCGCAAACAGATAGACGTACAGATGGACGAATTCGCCCGCCAGCATCTGCCGCCAGCCCAAAGCCACCACCGTCACGCCCGTGCCAATGATGAACATGATGCCGCCCATGGTGGGTGTTCCGGCCTTTCCCGCGTGCCATTTGGGGCCGTCCTCCCGAATCTCCTGTCCGGCCTTCAGCTTTCTCAGCTCCGGAATCAGAAATTTTCCAATGACAAGCGTCACGAAAAAGCTGATTGGCGCCGCCAGCAAATTTGTAATATCCATGTGCCTACCCCTTACCCGGCGGGGCCGGGTCCTTCCCTCATGCAGTCTCCGTATAAAACGCGCGCCCTTCTCCGCTATGCGCGGGAGCCGTCCTACAAACGGGGCGCGCGCCCTGTTCCGGGCGCTTCAGCGCGCCCTTCCCAGATGCTCCGCCACAATCTCCCGTTCGTCCATGTGGCGCTTTTCGTGGTTCACTTCCTGATACGTCTCGTGCCCCTTGCCGCACAGAACGATCACATCGTCCTCCTTGGCGTTGTCCATGGCGAAACGGATGGCCTCCACCCGGTCCTCCACCACGGCATAGGCCGTGGGCGTCCCCTCCAGCCCGGCGAGAATTTCGTCGATGATAGCAGCGGGCTTCTCCGTACGGGGATTGTCGGAGGTCACAATGACATAGTCCGCGATCTCCGCCGCGATTTTTCCCATTTGGGGCCGCTTCGTCCGGTCCCGGTCCCCGCCGCAGCCGAACACGGCCACGGTGCGCCCTTTGGCAAAGCCCTTCACAGCGGTCAGCACGTTTTTAAGACCGTCGGGGCTGTGGGCGTAGTCAATCAGAATCGTATAGTCCCGCTCCGGCGTGGGGACCACCTCCACCCGGCCCTTCACATGGGGGACGCGGCGCAGGGCCTCGGCGCTCTTTTCAAGGGGAACGCCCAGCTTCAGCGCCGCTGCTAATACGTCCAGCGTATTATATACCATAAATTCGCCGGGAATGCCAACCCAAATTTTTACCCGCCCGTTTTTCGTCACGGCGGTGAAGGCCACATGGTCCGCTCCCAGCTCAATTTCCTCGGCCCGCAGATCGGCCTCGGCCTCCACCGCATAGGCATATTTTTCGCAGGTCGCCTGTTGCAACAGCCGCCCGGACCACGGATCGTCGGCATTGTAAATGCCCACGCCGCAGTTTTGGAACAGGATGGCCTTTGCGTCGCAGTAGTCCTCCATGGTTCCGTGGAAGTCCAGATGGTCCTGCGTCAGATTGGTGAATACGCCCACATCATACCGGATTC
>JAEWML010000038.1 GCA_023393155.1 Bacillota bacterium | reverse complement strand
GTCGGGAGGTTTCGGAGGTTTCAAAGCCAAAGAGATAGGGCTTCGCGGAATAAATGGTGGAGGCGCTGCCCTGAAGGACGAAATAAGCAACATATTTCGTCTCCGGGCTGAGGCCCCGCAGGGGAATGTTCACATTGCTGCCGAAATAAGAGACGCTGCCCTTTATAATCGAGGTGTCGTTATAGGGGGGCGTCATGATGTTTCCGCTGGTGGGAACGGAGGAGAACACCAAAAGATTGGTGTCAATAGTGGTGCTTTTGGGAAGCTGATCCCAGTTCGCCGAAGTAAGAGATTTGCTGCCGCCCAGTTCTTCGGAAAGCGTGGTAGTGATGGTGGAAACGGGGGCGATCACGTAAAAGATTTTTCCGGTGGTACGGGTAAGCTGGACACCGATGGAGCCGCTGACGTCCAGCGCGTCAATTTTGGGATAGCCGGTGACGAATTCCGGAATCATCGTGTCGCTGAAAATGTGCTTCATGGTGTAATCCGAAGGACTTCCTACCTTCACAAGGCCGTCCTTGAGGGCCTGTGTCAAATCCTCGTCCTGCATGCCGCCCACGGCCAGATTGTGCAGAGCGCTCTTATCCGACCCGGCCACGGCCTGCACCTGCATTTCAACCTTGCCGCTCCAGGTTTCACGGACATCCACGTTTTTGATGGAGGTGAAGCGAATGCCGTAATACCGCACGGCGGTCATGTCCCGGAGCAGCTCCGCGTTGGTGGAGGAACTGGTGTTTCCGTCGCGGAAATAGCGGGTGTAGCTTGCGCCGTACATCGTCCCGTCGGTGGAGTTGATCTCGGCGGAATTGGCGTGCTTTTTCCAGGCACCCTCCACCACAGAGCCGTCCGAGGCAATGGTGTTCACCTTTTCATACAGGTCGAATTTGGCGGGAATGTTCATGCGGAACAGCAAATCCCAGTACACGCCGTCCCCTGCGTTGCCGGTGGAGAGGGGAAGCGCCCGGAACGACATGTCAAAGTCCACATGTGCGCCGTCCACCGTGGCGGAAACGTCCGTGCTGGAGAACTGAATCTGGGCAAACACGGTGGTAAAGGTGGGCAGGGTGAGGGGATTGGGCTTGATGATGTTTTTGGCGGTGGAGGTGTCGGCAATGTTCTGGATTTTAAAATAGTATTTCGCGCCGCTTTTCAGCTTCAGCGCCTGACCGGACTTAAAGGTGACGACGGTTTTGCCGTCCTCGGAGGTAATCTCCACAAAACGGTAGTCGATGGTCCAGTCGGCGCCGGAGCCGCTGGCGGCGGTCCGCTCCTTCACCCGCTCCGCGGGCGCCACGTCGGCGGACCAGAGCTGAATATCGTCCCGCAAAAGGCCGGTGAGAACCTCTGTGGCGGCGTCCCGCTCCGCCTGCGTCGTCGAGGTGTCCCGGGATTTCTGGTAAAGGGCCAGAAGCTGGTGGTTGGTCCCCGAATCCTGCACGTTTTCGCTGAAAACAAGGCGAATGTTGGTGTCCGCCAGAGGAGAGGTGCCCGCCGCGTCGTTGGTGCGGGTGAACTCCTGCGTGATGGCGGGCGGGTTGATGTCCAGCGTGTGGATAGTGAGCTTGCCCACGGGGTCGGAGTAATTCCCGGCCTTGTCCTGCGCCACGTAATACACGTCATAGGCCGATTCGGAGGTAAGCCCGGTGATGCTAATCAGGGCCTCCTTATTGGCGGTGGCGGACACCTTGCCGGCTTTCAGGCCGTTGATGCCGCTGGACACCTGAAGCTTGGCCTCCGGGCTGCTGAGAGTGGGTTTGGTGGTCTGGCCGTTCATGGGCTTGGGATATTCGTCCCCCTGCTTCACCGCCACCCAGAAAATGGTGGCGGCTTCATCCACCACGGCGGTAAGCCCCACGGAGGTATCCTTAATGGAGGTGACGGTGGGACCGGAGACAAAGGTGGGCGGCGTGCCGTCCAGCGTTTTAAACGAGACTCTTTTCACGGCCGAGCTTTTTGCCCCGTCCGCGTCGGTGAGCCAGAGGAACAGGTCATAGTCCGTCAGCTCCTTCAGGGTGCCCTGCCGGTTGACCAGGAAGGTGTCGGTCACGTTCTTCACCATATTCCAGGAGCCGGAGCCCAGATTCCCGGACAGCGACCCCGACTTAAAATCGGCGGCGGTGGGCGCCGTGGCGTTTTTGGGCATCAGCGCGTAATACAGCCGGCAGGATTTGGTGGTCATCACCGTGACCTCGCCGGAGATATTGGTGATTTTGGACATGTAGGGATAGCCCGTGGCAAAGGCCGGAACGGAGTCGTCCGACGTTGCGAAGGACACGGCCTTCACGGGGCTGCGCTGCTCCCGCTGGTCCACCAGCATGGCGGAGAAGTAGTAGGACCCGTCGGAGGTAAGCCCGGTGAGGGAGGCGGTGTAGTCCGTGTCGGATTTCTCGGCCTTGATATTGCCGCTTTTCAGAATTCGGGCGTTATTGGAGGGCTTCAGCAAATCGGCCTCGCCCACGGACCCGTCGGTAACGGAGGTGACGGCCCAGTAAAGCGTGCCGGACTTGTTGGTGCGCATCAGCCCCTTGGCGGAGACGGAGGCCACGTCGATCATCTTGGGATAGCCCGCCAGAAGCCGGGGGTCGGCGGAGGATTCCGCCGCCAGCGTGGTGTCCATCTTCTGGCCGTGGATATCGGCGTTCACGCCGGGGCGGATATTGATGGTGTCCGGCAGCATGTCCGCCTTGGTGCCGTTGGCGTTCACGTTAAGCTGCTCCACGTCGCCCCGGCCGGTGAGGGTGGTGCCTGTGTCCAGATTCAAAACCTTCGCCACGGCCCCGGTGAGCACCGCCACGGAGGAGCCTGCGGCCCGCTCGTCCACGGTCAGGGAGAGGACGGAGCCCTTAGCCACGGTGACGGTGGATTCGGGAGTGACGGTGACGATTTCCTTGAGGTTGCCCGCGGCGGTGAGGGAGGTTCCGGCCTCGCCCTCCACCCGGATGGCGGTAAAACCATAGTTGTTCTCGGTGGCGTCTTCCACGTAGGAGGGGGTGCGGATCAGGGTTTCGTCAATTTTGGTGCTGCCCTCCGCCCGGATGGAGACGATGTTGTTGGCCAAATTGTCCATCACCAGCGTGGGGGCGGTGACGCCGCGGAGAATCACGCTGTTGTTGCCCTTTTCGCTCTCGCCCGCGCCGCAGACCACGATTTTGCCCAGCACGGTGACGTTTTCCAGCGTCACGTTGCCAAGCCCCAGTCCGCCGGTGATGTACAGGTTTCCGGCAATTGTGGTGTCTTTCAGCGTCACGCCGGAGGTGGAGATGGTGACGTTTCCGTACACGCCGCCTAAGGTGTGGGTTCCGGATTTGTTGACGGGGGTGCCGATGGCGTTTACCAGCAGCACGGCCATCTGGCCCCGGGTAATGCTCTGCTTGGGACGGAAGGACCCGTCGCCGTAGCCGCTGAGAATCCCCTCTGTCACGGCGCTGCGGATCAGCCCACGGCTGTAATTGGAGAGCTTGCCGCTGTCGGTAAAGTCGATGCTGGCGCCGGGCTCGTCGTCCAGCACAAGATTGCGGCCCAGAAGAACAGCCGCCTGCTCCCGGGTGACGGAGCTCTTGGGCGCGGCGGTGGTTTTGCTGGTGCCGTTAAAATAACCGGTGGTGTAGCCGATATTGATATCGTCGTAATACCAGTCGGAGGCCTTCACGTCCCGAAACGGAACGGAGGCGCTTACGTCGTCGTAGCCGAAGGCCCGGTTGACCAGCACCACAAATTCCGCGCGGGTCAGCGTCCGGTCGGGGTGGAGGTTGCCGGAGGAGTCCCCCCGCATCACGCCCCAGCTTACCAGCTTTTCAAGATAGGGCTCCATCCAGCTCGCGGCGGAGGCGGGGACCGCCAGGCCGGGCAGCAGGGACAGAGCCATCGTCAGGCAAAGCACGGCGGACAGCAGCCGCGTTCCCCAGCGGCCCTTTCGGATTCCGTTCAGTTTCATAGCGAGGCTTCCTTTCTGTATCTGGGTCTGTATCTTTAAGTATTCTCTTGCTGAGACGGCGTTATTTCCGCGCGTCGCGGTTTGTGATCTGCTGGGAGAAAACAGCTTCCCGCAATAGGACCTCCTCGTCCTGAATCAGATCCACAAAGGTTGCCGAATAAAGCGGGATGTTGGAATTGGAGGGGCGCAGCCGCAAAATCCGCGCCCGCAGAATCAGGGGCTGGGCGGTGATGGGGACCACCACCTCCACAATTTCCATCAGCCTGAGAGGGAAATTACAGAAAAAAGCAATTCCGCCGCAGCTTAGATCATGGCACACGATGGGCAGACGCCCCGTCCAGGACCCGGAAACAGGATAGAGAAAGCTCTCGAACCGGACGGGAACCCGCAGATTTTGCCGAGGGCTTTCCCCCGCCTCATTCAGCCGCTCCACCTCGATCATATCCGCATGGTCTGTGGAGAGAATCATCCCGATCATGTTGGGTAAACCCTGGTCCATGGAGATCAGGTTAATAATTTCATGCTCCAGCACCCGCGAGAGGTCAGCCTCTTCCATCCGCAGCCGCCAGACTCTGTCCTCCGGCGGCGTTTCAAGGCAGGCGCGGGCCAGCGGCTCATTCTGGCTGTCGGAGAGCATATAACGGTAAGAACATCCGGACATCATTCAGCCTCCTTTTGTGGGGCGGGAGACGGCGTGCGGCGCCGTCTCGGCTTATCGGGCTGCCGGGGGTCGAACTCCAGAAAGTACACATAGATGTCCACGATGGCCTGATAAAGAGACGGGGGAATTTCCTGCCCCAGCTCCAACTGGGAGAGCATGGTGGCCAGAGAATTGTCCTCGTAGACGGGAACGCCGCTGTCCGCCGCCACCTCCACAATTTTCTCCGCCAGATATCCCATGCCCGAGGCCACCACCACCGGAGCCGCATTGGCCCCGTATTGCAGCGCCACCGCCCTGCCGGCGGGCCTTTTTCTTTCAGGCTCTGACATTGACACTGTCCTTTCCATTGAAGATTTTAGGGAAAATTTCCGATACAGTCAAGGGCTTGACCATTTTTTCCACGTCTACGGACCCTGCGGAAAAGCCATTGTCCGCCAGAATTCCGCTTAAGGAGGCACGGATGGCGTCGGAAAACGGGGCCACGGACTCGGGGCAGCGCACCGCCAAATCCACGGCGCTTCCCCGGCTGGTAATCACGATGTCGAACAGGCCCAGAGGTTCCACGTCCGCCTTCAGAAGAAAGCGCAGCGTGCGCTCTCCGTCCTCCTGAGGGCGGTCGTCCCGGTCCGCGTCCGGATCTACCCATATCTCAGAATACATCATTCTTTCATTCCATACAAGCGGGAGAATGAAATGATTTAAAGGCATATATACGCTTTCGTTCACAAGCAGGGACGCGACCATGGCCCCAAACCGCTCCTGCGCCTCCGCACCGGCGGAGCCGCGCAGGGCCATGTCCGCGGCGGAGGCCAGCCGGTCGGCAAAGGGATTGTTCCTCCCCATGCGTTCAAAGGGCGTGTTTTTCAGCATCCGGAGCAGCGCCGCATCCTCCGCCCCACGCAAGTCCCCGATGGCGCCGCGCACGGACGGGTGGTCAAACAGGCGGCGCAGCGCCTGAAGCATCCCCTCCTGCGCGCCGCTTTCATACCGGGCGATGTCCAGCGTCAGCATGGATAGGGCGGAGCGGACCCGTCCCATGTCGTGGGAGCGGGAGATATAGTCGGACAGATACGGAATAATCTGGCCCTGCAAAAGCTTCAGCGCCCCGGCCCGGTCCCCGGCCAGCATGCTGTTTTGAAGCTGCCCGGTGAAATCCGACACCTGCGCGCCCCAGCTCCGGGGGAGAGAGGAGACAATCCGGTTCAAGCCCCGCAGAAGGTTGTCCTCAATGTGGGCGGTGGAGGAAAAGTCCGCGTACTGCTTGAGAAACTGTAAAATGTCGCTCCGCAGGTTTTGGGAGTCCGCGGCGCGGTAGGCGTTTCGCAGCGCGGCGAAAAATGCCCCGCCAAAGCGGCTAGCGGAAACCGACTGATCCTGAAGAAACCGCAAAAACTCCCCCTCGTTCATCCGCAGCAGGTCCAGAATCTGAGACAGGTCCCCCGCGCTTCCCGCCCGCAGACCGGAGGACACGGTGGTCCTTGCGCCTCCCGTCAGCGCACGGAGCAGGTCGGCGGAGACGCTGCCGCCGCTTTCCGACACCCGCTGAAGAAAGGACTGAAAGTTGGAGTCATACCGCAGGGGGAGGGAGCCGGGCTCCTCTCCGGCGGCGTGCTGCTGGCCGCTGTTGGAGTCCGACCGGTTGACGCGGCCCGGGTTGGGGACGTTCTGAATGCCGGGATCATAGACCGTGTTGGGAATGGAACGGTTGGCGGCGGCTGGTTCCCGCGCGGGGACGGGATTGGTGACGTTCATAATTTCCGGCATAGGTTCAGCTCCGTTTCGTTACTTCAAAAATTTCACACATTTGCAACAAATTTCAAGGCAATTCGTTGACGCGGGCCGCGGAAGACATTATAATGAAAAAATAGGAAACCTGTCGTTCTTTGCGGATACAAAAAAACTGGCTTTTGGAATTATTTTCGCAGGGCGTTAACTTTTTTCAGAAAACGGTCGATATTTCAAGTGAATTGCTGAATATTTGGAAAGGGGAGCAATGCTCCCCCTTCCTTGAAAAAGAGAGGGGCGGCTTTTTATGGACAACGGCGGAAACGAAAGCATTCTGGAAACTTATCTCTACGAGACAAACACCCTGCTGGAGCAACTCGACAGCATCGTCCTGGCGGCGGAGCAGGCGGATACCTTTACCCAAAACGACGTGGACGAAATTTTCCGCATCATGCATACCATCAAGGGCGCTTCCGCCATGATGGAATATGGATCCCTGACCACGGTGGCCCATCGGATTGAGGATATGTTCTTCATCATTCGGGAGCGGTCCATGGATGTGATTCCGGAAGCGGACCACGGGCTGCTGTTCGACATGATGTTTACGGCCGTCGACTTTTTCCGCGGCGAGGTGGAGAAGGTCCAAAGCGGCCAGCCTCTATCTGATGACATCGGCAAATTGCTTGAAAAAATTAATAGCCTGATTGTCAAAATTCAGGACGGGGCAGAGGGCGGAGGGGCCGCCGGTTCCGCTCCCTCCGTCCAGCCTGCCGCAGCGCCCGCCTCCGGGGCGGATCCCGGCTTCCCATACGGGCTGCGGGTGTTCTTTGACGATGGCGCTGGCATGGAGAACCTGCGGGCGTTCATGCTGGTGACGGAGCTGCGGGGCATCTGCGGCGAAGAGAATTTCACCTTCTCCCCCGCCGACGTGGAGACGGACACCTCCACCACCGAGACGATTGTAACGCAGGGCTTTGTGCTCTCCTTCCGCATGGCGGCGGATCGCACGGGAGCCATTCATGTGGTGTCGGGCTCCGGCTCCGTCCGAGGCTATCAGACGTTTGACGAACCGGCGGCTCCCGCGCAGGAGGAAGCGAAGCGCTCCGCGCCCGCCGCCGAAGCCGTCCGTCACGCGGTAAAGGAGAGCGCTGTTTCCGCGCCAAAGGCAGCGCGGGAGGAGGCCCCCCCGGTCAAGAGCGCGGCTGCTGCTCCGGCTCTCGCTCAGGCGGGCGGTGCCCATCCCAAGGAGAGCCTGATCAGTGTGAACCTCAGCAAGCTGAACCAGCTCATGGATGTGGTGGGCGAAATTGTGATCACCGAGTCCATGGTTACCGCTTCTCCCGATCTGAAGGGGTTGAAGCTGGACAATTTCACCAAGTCCGCCCGGCAGCTCCGCAAGCTCACCGACGAGCTACAGGACGTTTCCATGTCGCTGCGGATGGTGCCGGTGCTGGGTACCTTCCAGAAAATGCAGCGCATTGTGCGGGACATGGGCAAAAAGCTGGGCAAGCGGGCGCGGCTGACGCTGGTGGGCGAGGACACGGAGGTGGACAAGACCATCGTGGACGGCATCGGCGATCCCCTGATGCACATTGTCCGCAACGCCATGGACCACGGCATCGAGGAGACGGAGGAGGAGCGCATCGCCGCGGGCAAGGACCCGGAGGGCGAAATCATTCTCTCCGCCAGCCATACCGGCGGCGAGGTCATCATTCAGGTGAAGGACGACGGCCGGGGCGTGGATTACGACCGGGTGCTGAAAAAGGCCGTGGACGCGGGCCTTGCAAGCCCTGATGCGGAATACAGCCCCAAGGAGATTATCAACTTCCTTCTGATGCCCGGCTTTTCCACCAACACGGAGGTGACGGAGTTTTCCGGCCGGGGCGTGGGGATGGACGTGGTGAAGAAAAATGTGGAGGAGGTGGGCGGCACCGTGGTGCTGACCAGCGAGCCCGGCAAGGGCATGACCGCCACGCTGAAAATCCCCCTGACCATGGCGATTCTGGACGGAATGGAGGTTTCCGTGGGCTCCTCCATTTTCACCATTCCCATCAACAACATCCGACAGTCCTTCAAGATGAGCGGCGCGGATATCATCCACGACGCGGCCCACGGTGAGATGGTAAAGGTGATGAACAACTTCTATTCCGTCATCCGGGTGAAGGACGTATACGGCCTGAGCACCGGATGCGACGAAATTGAAGACGGCATTTTGATGTGGGTAGAGTCCGGCGAGTACACCTACTGCCTGTTTGTGGACGAGCTGATGGGCGAGCAGCAGGTGGTGGTAAAGCCGCTGCCCAATTATATCAACACCTTTAATATTAAGCAACACGGCATTACCGGCTGCACAATTCTGGGCGACGGAAATATCAGCGTAATTCTGGACGTGGCCAACCTCTACTCGGCCATCCAGTGAGCGCGGCGTCGATGCGGAAAGAGAGGGTTATGAAAATATGGATAACCAAGTGATGAGTTTCATGGAGGACGGGACCTCCGCCCGGGCGGCTCTGACAGAGGAAATGGAGCAGTTTCTGGTGTTTCAGTGCGACGCGCTGCGGGTGGGCATCCGGGTGGACTGCGTGGTGGAGGCCCTGATCAATCAGAGCATCACGCCGCTGCCCATGCTGCCGGACTATGTGTGCGGTATCATCAACCTGCGGGGCGAGGTGGTCCCCGTCGTCAGCATCCGCCTGCGGCTGGGCAAGCCCTCCGCCGACGAGCAGTCCGTAATCGTGCTGAATATCAACGGAATGCAGGTAGGCGTTCTGGTGGACCGGGTGGACCAGATGGTGAAGCTGCCCCGCAGCTCGCTGCTGCCCATGCCCGCAACCAACGGGCAGAAGCTGATGTGCGGCATGAGCTCCCTGCCTGACGGGGGGACCATGCTGGAGCTGGACGCGGCGGCACTGCTGGAGCACTGAGTATGGGGGAAGAGCAGAAGAACACGGCATCCTCCTTTGCCCCCATGGAAATCAGCGACGGGGACTTCCGGCGGCTGGTGAATTTCATTCAGCAACACTACGGAATCGACCTGAGCAAAAAGCGGCAGCTGATTTCCGGGCGGCTTTCCTACACGGTGAAGGCGAAGGGGTATTCCGGCTTCGGCCCGTTTATCGATCAGGTGCTTGAAAAGCAGGACCCCGGCGATATCGAGCTTGTCATCAACAAGCTCACCACCAACTACACGTTTTTCATGCGGGAGCAGGAGCATTTCAATTTTTTTCGCAACACCATTTTGCCAGATGTGGTCAAGCGCCGCCAAGGCCAGCGGATGCTCTCCATCTGGAGCGCGGGCTGCGCCTCCGGCGAGGAGCCGTATACCATTTCCATGTACGTAAAAGATTTTTTGGGGCCGGAGGCCGCCCACTGGGATACCCGGGTGCTGGCTACCGATATTTCCCAGCAGGCACTGGACAAGGCGCAAAAGGGGGTATACGCCCTGCCGGATACCATCCCGGGGGCATGGAAATCAAAGTTTTTTCTTCCCTCCGGGGAGGAGGGCCAGTATCAGGTGGCCCCCGTTATTCGGGACAATGTGATTTTCCGAACCTTCAACCTGATGGACCCCATCCGTTTCCGGCTGAAATTCGACGTGATTTTTTGCCGCAACGTGATGATTTATTTCAACCAGCAGACAAAGGACGAGTTGCTTGCCCGCTTTTGCGAGGCGACGGAGCCTGGAGGATACCTTTTGATCGGCCATTCGGAGACGATGGGCCGCAATCCCGGATATCGCTATCTGGCACCGGCCACTTTCCAGAAGCGCTAGGGAATTCAAAGTATAAAACCTGACGCGGAAAAGGAGAGACACTATGGCAATGTCGGGAAACGTAATACGTGTGATGGTGGTGGACGATTCCGCCGTGGCGCGAGGCTACATCATCAGCGGGCTTTCGGCAAAGCCGAACATCCAGATAGCGGGTTTTGCCGTGGATGCGGCGGACGCCCTGCAAAAGGTGGGAGAGCTTCGCCCGGACGTGATTACCATGGACGTGGAAATGCCGGGAACGGGCGGCATTGAGCTGATTCGCAAGCTGCTTCCGGTCTATCGGGTGCCGGTGATTCTGGTGTCGTCCTTGAATCTGCGGGTGTTTGACGCGCTGGATGCCGGAGCGGTGGATTTTGTCCGTAAGCCGGACGGAACCCAGAGCAAGGAGGAGTTTATCAACACGCTGGCCCAGAAGATCGTGGTGTCCGCCTATGTAAAGGTCCGCCCGGGCCGTCCGGCACAGGCCGCGCGGGCGGAGGTCACGGCGGAGCCTGGGACCCTGCTTGGGCCCCGGCCCGCGATGGATGGGGCGGTGATCGGCCTGGGGGCTTCCACCGGCGGAACGGAAGCCACGTTGGAGGTGCTGCGCCGCCTTCCGGCGGACATCCCCTCCATGATCATCGTGCAGCACATGCCTCCCGGTTTTACAAAAATGTACGCCGAGCGGCTGGATAGAATCTGTGCCATGGAGGTGCGGGAGGCGGTGGACGGCGACGAGCTGCACCGCGGCCTTGCGCTGGTGGCCCCGGCGGACTTTCAGTGCCGCGTGGTGCGGGCGGGAAATCGGTATCGGGTGGCCTGCAAGCCGGGAGAGAAGGTCAGCGGACACCGCCCGTCGGTGGACGTGCTGTTCCGTTCCATGGCGGAGAATGTGAAGGGCCCCATGGCGGGTATCATCATGACCGGCATGGGCCGAGACGGAGCGGACGGTCTTTTGGCCATGCGAAAGGCGGGAGCCTATACCATCGGGCAGGACAGGGAGTCCTCCGTGGTATACGGAATGCCCATGGTGGCCTTTGACATCGGCGCGGTGCAAATTCAGGCGT
>JAEWML010000015.1 GCA_023393155.1 Bacillota bacterium | reverse complement strand
GGCCCGGGGAGAGCGGGTGGGGTTTGGCCTCTCCACGGTGCACGAGCGCATCCGGCTGTTTTTCGGCCCGGGCTACGGGCTGGCGCTTTCCAGCCGGGAAGGAATTGGCACCACCGTGACGATTCGGATTCCAAAACGCTCTTTGCAGGAGGAACGCACGCCATGAAGATGCGATGGATACTGCCCGCGCTGATTTCGGCGGTGGTTTTATCCGGCTGCGCCGGACAGACGTCTCCCCTGCCGCCCGAGGATGCTTTGATTGTTGTGGGCGTCTCTCAGGTGGGGGCCGAATCCGACTGGCGGGTAGCCAACTCCGAATCCATGAAGGCGGTTTTCACCGAGAGCGGCGGCTATCGCCTTCTGTTCGAGGACGCCAAGCAAAAGCAGGAAAACCAGATCACCGCTATCCGCAAATTCATTCAGCAGCAGGTGGACTATATCGTGCTGCTGCCTCTGCGGGAAACCGGGTGGGATTCCGTGCTTCAGGAGGCCAAGGACGCCGGAATTCCCGTGATTGTGGTGGACCGCATGGTGAATGTGGAGGATGAATCGCTTTTTATCGCCCATGTGGGCTCAAATTTCCGCCGGCAGGGGGAAAAGGCGGTGGCCTGGCTGGAGGACTATGCCCGCTCCGGAGGAAAGGAAACGCTGAATATCATCCACATTCAGGGCACAATGGGCTCCACCGCCCAGATTGGCCGCACGGCGGCGCTGGAGCAAGCCTTGGAACGTCACGCGGACTGGACGCTGCAAGCCCGGCTGGACGGGGATTTTACGCAGGCCAAGACCTATGAGGAAGTAACACAATACCTGTCCGAACAGACAGTTCCCCCCACAATTGATGTGGTCTACTGCGAAAACGACAATGAGGCGTTCGGCGCTATTCAGGCGCTGGAGGAGGCAGGATATACCTGCGGCGAAGGCGGCATCGCCGTCATCTCTTTTGACGCCACCCGCAATTGCCTTACCCAGTGCCTGAACGGGAAAATTTCTCTGGCGGTGGAGTGCAACCCCCTGCTCGGCCCGCTGACAGCAGGCGTCATCCGGATTCTGGAGGCTGGCGGCGCACCTGAAAAAGAGCACTATATCGAAGAACGTTCCTTTACAAAAGAAACGCTGACGGAGGAATTGATTGCCGCGCGGCTATATTAAATTCAGCGGCTTTCTTTAAAGTCCATTTAAGCCGTCATGGAAGACTGAGAAAAGCGGAAAGGACAGAGATTGTATCTCTGTCCTTTCCGCTTTTTGCCCAGATGTAATCAGCGCCCGCTTCCGCACTCCGCCCTCAGTTACATAGAAATCCGCCGTCCACCTGAATGACGTTCCCCGAAAGATAATCCGAAGCGGCAGAGGCCAGAAAAACAGTTACGCCCTTCATATCCTCCGCCCTGCCCCAGCGTCCCGCAGGAATGCGCCCGGTAATCCGCGTACCAGCCTCGCTAACCATGAGATCATGGCTCAGCTCCGTCTCCATATACCCCGGCGCAATGGCATTCACGTTGATTCCGTGGGGCATCCATTCGTTGGACAGCGCCTTTGTTAACTGAACGACCCCGCCCTTGCTGGCAGAATAGGCCGCCACGTTCTGCCCGCCGAAAAAGGAGGTCATCGAAGCGATATTGATGATTTTGCCGGACCCCTGCGCCAGCATCACCCGCCCCGCCAGCTGCGACAAATAGAACATAGCGGACAGATTGATTGCAAGCAGGCGCTCCCACTGCTCTGGGGGAAACTCCTCCGCGGGGCAGCGGAATTGGGTCCCGGCCCCATTAACCAGAATGTCCAGCGAACCGCCCAGCAACGCAACCGCTCTGTGAAAAGCGGACTCCCTCGAGGCTTGGTCGGTCAGTTGTCCGTCCACGACGTAATAACCCGGCTCCGTCAAACCGGCGCGCAGAGCTTCCAAATTTTTGGGCGACCCGCCCAGCAGGACAACGCTTGCCCCAGCCTCCCTCAGGGCGCGGGCCTGCGAAAAGCACAGGCCCGTTGTTCGCGAGGCCCCGGTGACAATCGCCTTTTTTCCTGTTAAGTCAAACATCACCGCATCCCCCTTACCCCAGCAGCCTGGGCAGCAGCAGGGTGATGGGAGGAATGTAGGTAATTGCCAGCAGGCCAATCATCATAGCAAGAATCAGCATCCACGACTCCTTCAAAAATCTATCTACGCCTATCTTAATGATGGAGCAGGTCAAAAACATCAGCGTTCCGAACGGGGGCGTGATACCGCCCAGCGTGACGTTGACGCACATGACAATTCCGAAGAGGATCGGGTCCACGCCCAGCGCAACCATGGTGGGCACCAGCAGCGGGGTGAGAATAATCAGGGATGCAGTCCCTTCCAAAAACATTCCCACCACCAGCAAAAACAGGTTTACAAGCAGCAGCATCACATATTTGTTGGTTGTGATGGTCAGCAGGACCTCGGAAAGCTTAGTGGGAATCTGCTCCCAGCTCAGGTAGTTTCCGAAGGAGGCCGCCGCGCTGATAATCAGCATCACGCCCGCGGTGCTGACGACACATTCCTTGATAATCTGGGGGAACATACTGATTTTCAGTTCTTTATAGACAAAAACACCCACAAAAATGCAGTAGAACACACAGATTGCGCCCGCCTCGGTGGCCGTAAACACTCCAATCCGCAGGCCCATAATGATTCCCAGGGGGATCAGCAGCGCCCAAAACGCCTCCCGCAGCGTGCGCAGAGCGTCCGCCAGCTTCACCTTTGTGGTTCTGGTTCCCATATAGCCTTTCTTTTTAGAGACAAGGTGTACCGTGGCCATCAGGCAGATCATCAGGAAGATACCTGGGCCGTAGCCTGCCAGAAACATCTTTGCAACAGACACGTTGGCAAGGCTGGCATAGAGGATCAGGCAGATGCCCGGCGGGATGATGGGCGTGAGCACCGAGGACGCCGCCGTTACGCCGGCGGAAAAGCCCTTGCTGTAACCCCGTTTGGTCATTTCCGGCACCAGCATTTTGGACTGCATGGCCGCGTCGGCGTTTGCCGACCCGGAAACGCCGCCCATCAGCGCGCTGAGAACCACGTTGGACTGCGCCAGACCGCCCACCATGCGCCCGGTGAGCATATCGGCCACATTCATCAGGCGCGTGGCAATGCCTGAGTAGTTCATAATGACACCCACCGAGACAAAGAACGGTACCGCCAGCAGGGTAAAAGATTCACCCTGTGCCACCATTTTTTGAAAAATCATAAAGGGGGCCAGCGTTGTGTTGCAAAACATGAAATAGTAAAGCACGGACACCATCAGCGAATACGCGATGGGAATATTCAAGCAAAAGAGGACCAGCAAAATAATCAGCGGTATAAAGTTCATTCGACGTCTTCCCCCTCATTCTCTGCGGCGGCGGTTTTAAATGCCTTGAGGTCCTCCGCCACACGCTTTGCCGTATAGTAAGTCATAAACGCAAAACTGATTGCAATGGGAATGTCGTAAACCGTGTAGGGGAGCTGAAGGCTCAGCGACGCCTTGTTGGCCGCGCTCATGGCAAATTTCCAGCCAAGCACGCACAACACCGCGCAGATTGCAACCTGCGCGATATCAACGATCAGAGTAGCTGCCTTGTTCATTTTAGAAGGAAACAGATTGATTAAGATATCCACGCTGATCAGGCCGCCCCGCTCTTTGCAGCAAACCGCCGCCCCAATAAAAATTGTCCAGATAAAGCCGATTGCCGCGACTTCTTCGCTCCACACAAGGGAGCGGCCGGTGGTAAATCTCAGGATTACGTTAAAAAAAACCACCGAAATCATTGTGATAAACGTCGCTCCGGAAACCGCCTCCAGAATATGACTGCCGATCCATCTGAATAATTTCATAACACCCAGCTCCTTTCTTTGCCCACCGGCAGGCCGCCTTGTAAGCGGCCTGCCGACGGACGTTCCCGCCCTGTCCGAATTTATGTAGTGAAAGACTTTCCGTGTTTTCCCGATCCTCCGAAGGCGGCGCGCCCGACGCCGCCCGATTCTTTCTGTCTTCTTATTTCAAGATGGCGGAGACGGTGTCGTACAGTCCGTCGGACCAGCCGCTGATATTCCCGTAGACGGACTTTGTGGCTTCCACAAACGCGTCGTGGTCCGCTTCATAGAACTTAACGCCCTCGTCCTCCAGCATGGTCTGGAACCCCGCCTCGTCCACCGTCACTCTGTCAACGGTGACCTGTGCCGTATTGGTAACTTCCTCCTGAAGAATGGCCTGATACTCCGCGGGCATGGAATTGAAGTAATCGGCGGACATATTCACGCTCCAGATAGCCATAATGTGCTTGTCCAGCGTAATATTCTTGCAAACCTCATAAATTTTGGAACTGTAAAGCGTAGAAAGCGGGGCCTCGCAGCCGTTGCACACGCCCTGCTGCAATGCGCTGTAAACCTCGTTCCATGACATCTGGGTGACGGTGGCGCCCATAGCCTCCAGCATTCCCACGCGGGTGGGAGAGGAGGCGGAGCGAATCTTCATCCCTTTCAGATCCGCAGGAGTGGTAACGCTCTTGTCGCCGGAATAGGTCAGGTTTCTGGAACCGAAGTACCAGCTCATTCCAAGATTTTTGATTCCCTGGCTCTCCAGCTTGCCACGCATATCCTGCATCCAGTCGGACTCGTCTACCAGCTTAAACTCGCTGGGGTCGGCAAAGAGGAAGGGACCATCCAAAATACCGAGGTCGGGCGCATATGCCGCCAGAAAGTCGGGTGTTCCAAAGGAGATAACATTCGCGCCCTGCGCGCAAAGCTCCAGTGCGTCCGTGTCGGTGGCCAACTGACCGTCGGGAAAGTTTTCAAAAACCACGCCGCCGTTGGTCCGTTCCGTAACCCTTTTGGCCATAGCCTGCGCGCACTGGGCCACGGTTTCGTTTCCAGAAATGGTATAGGACATCTTCAGTGTGTAAACCTTTCCGTCTCCCTCGGCGGGCGCGGAGCCGGAGGACGCATTGGGAGAGGATGCCGCGCCGTTGCTCCCGCATGCGGCGAGAGAGAAAGTCATTGCCAGAGAAAGCAGTAGTGTCAAAAATCTTTTCATAATCTATTCCCTTTCATTTTTCGGTTTTTTGTTGCGTGAAGCTTTCGCCGGTTGTAGTTTCTTTGCTCTGGGGACAGGGCGGGACGGGAGGGAACGACTGAAGCGCAAATCCGCGGCAGCAGACTCACTTGGAAAGGGGCGTGCGCCGCTCGTTCAATGTCAGATGGTCGCAGATCAGAACCACCTCTCCGTGCTGGTTGATTACGTCCATATGCTCAACGACAATCCCCATATCCGGGCGCTTGGGATGGTCGCGCTTCTCTGTGATTGTCACCACCACATGGATGGTGTCGCCGATGAACACGGGCTTTACGAAGCGCAGGCGGTCATATCCGTAAGAAAAGCCCACGGTGTTGATGGTGGCGGCCTTCATGCCCACCGCCATGCTGAAGGTCAGCGCTCCGTGGGCAATCCGCTGGCCAAACTCGCTTTTTTTCGCAAATTCCACGTCCATGTGGTGGGGAAATACGTCGCCAAGGTCCGCGTGGAGCACGATGTCCGTCTCCGTCATGGTTCTGCTGTAAGTAGTGTGCGTGTCTCCGACATTAAAATCCTCAAAATAAATTGCCATGCTGTTCATAAACGTCTCTCCTTTTTCTGATGAGCTGATCAATTTACCACGCCGTATTTTTGGTTCTGCGCACCAATGGCGGGCGCGGGCTTTTCATTCAGCAGCCTTTCGCCGTCTATGCGGATAGGGCAGCGGGTGGTGGAAAAGGAACCGCCGTCCTCCCGTTCCACTGTCTGAAGCATTTCAAGGCTCTGAAAGCCTTCTGTTTCCAGCAGCTCCTCCCAGTTATGAACCCGGGCGCACCAGATGTCGGCAGGCTCCAGAATTTGCAGCCAGCGGTCCACCGTCCCGGTTTGCAGGTGGTCCCGCAAAAAGCCTTTAATTTCGTCCATTTTGTCGAACCAGTCCGATTTTTCGGTATACCGGGTTAGCGGCTCGCAGCCCAGCAGCCGTCCCAGCTCCGGCACCGGGGTCATCGCCAGAGCCAGATATCCGTCCTGCGCCGCGTAAATTCCGTAGGGCGCTCCGTGGCAGGGATTCACGCCGTTCACCTCGCTGCGGGGCGAGAGCTTTCGCCCACCGTTCAGATAGGCGCCGAAGTTTTCAAATTCAATGTCCAGCATCGCCTCGGCAAGGCTTGTTTCAATTTTGCAGCCCTCCCCTGTGCGCCCCCGGTGGTAAAGGCCCGCCAAAATGCCCTGCGCCATGTACATTCCGCTGAATTCATCCGCCACCGAAACGCCAAAGGGAATCGGGTTTGAGCCGCTGCCGCTCAGATAGCAGGCCCCCGTGGCGCACTGCACCAGCAGGTCCTGTCCCGGGCGGTCCTTCCACGGATTATCCCGCCCATAACCCGTGATTTCTCCATACACGATAGAGGGGTTAATTTTCTTGACCGATTCGTAGTCAAGGCCCAGCCGGTCCGTCACATCAGCCCGGAAATTGATGAGCATTGCGTCCGCCGACTGTATCAAAGGAATCAGCTTCTCCCGCTGCTCTTGATTCTTCAGGTCCAGACTCACGCTCTCCTTATTTCGGTTCACAAAATAATAGCCCGCGTTGTCGCCGTTGAATTTCAATGCGGGGCCGTAGTTGGTTCTGTATGAATCCCCGGTGCCCGGGCGCTCCACCTTGATGACGGTGGCGCCCATATCGGCCAGTCTCAGTCCTGCAAATGGACCCGCCAGAAACTGGCTAAAATCTAAAATCGTAAATCCTTCCAGTGGTTTCATGCTTTTCAATCCCCTCTTCACAGACCAAACTCGCGTCTGAGTTTCTCGGTATCCGCTCCCAGCCGGGGCGCGAAGGTCCCCTCCCCCGCACGTTTGCCGTTCACGCGAATGGGGCATTTGGTGGTCCAGATGGGGTCCTTCAGGTCCGGACGGCGAATGTCGATCAGCGTGTCCAGCGCCGTAAAAAATTCCGAGCGCTCCATCTGATCCCAGTCGTAAATCTCCCCGCACCAAAAGTCTCCTTTTTGCAGCACCTCCAGCCAGTGCGCCGTGGTATCC
>JAEWML010000186.1 GCA_023393155.1 Bacillota bacterium | reverse complement strand
GCCTCCAGCAGACCAATCAACTGCTCCCGGCCCGTGCCTTTCTCCGCGGAAAAGGGTACCAGAGGCTCGTCGTCAAGCATTTCCAGCGTCTGTCGGATGAGTGCCAGATTCGCCTCCACCTCGCGGGCCTTCAGCTTGTCCAGCTTGTTGGCCACCACGATTTCGGGGCAGCCGCTCTCCCGGAACCAGCCGTGCATGGTCACGTCGTCGGCGGTGGGCTTGTGGCGGGCGTCCACAATCAGAACGCCCACGGTGAGAATGTCGCCCTCGTCCTGAAAATACCGCTCCATCAGGCGGCCCCACCGCTCTTTTTCCGTCCGGCTCACCTTTGCATAGCCGTATCCCGGCAAATCCACCAGCCATGCTTTGCCGTCAACCTTGAAATAGTTGATTTGGGTGGTCTTTCCCGGCGTCGCGCCCACATAGGCAAGATTCTTCCGCCCCACCAGACGGTTGATCACCGAGGACTTGCCCACGTTGGACCGGCCCGCAAAGGCCATCTGGGGCAGCCCGTCCCGCAGAAAATCCTTGGGGTCCGCCGCTGAGCGGATAAATTCCGCTTTCATAAAATTCACCGGGAAATCACTTCCTTGCTTTTATTTTTAACTCCTCCGCCGCAAAGCGCGGGGGCGGGACCGGCGACGAAGCCGCCGATCCCCATCACGCGCGGCTCCAAAGCCGCACACGCAGCCCGGCCGGACACATTCTTATTGCCGCAGGGCGTCTCCACCCGTCTCCCGGACCGGGGCAAAGGCCGCCACCACGGCCTGCTCCGGCTCCGCCGCCTTTTCCGCCCGGCTCTTGATAAGAGCGGGACACAGCGCCCGGCTCAGCACCTCATCCACATTGCCCACGGGAATAAACTCCAGCGCGGCGCAGACGGTCTGGTCAATCTGCTCCAAATCCCGCACGTTGTCCGTCGGAATCAAAACCGTTTTCACGCCGCTGCGCAGCGCCGCCATGGTCTTCTCCTTCAGTCCGCCGATGGGCAAAACCCTGCCCCGCAGGGTAATTTCCCCGGTCATGGCGATGCCCGCCCGAACCTTCCGCCCGGTGAGGGCGGAGCACAGCGCCGTGGCCACCGCGATGCCCGCGGAGGGTCCGTCCTTGGGCACGGCCCCCTCTGGGAAGTGGACATGAACGTCCTTGTTCTTGTAAAACTCCGGGTCGATGTCATAGACCGCAGTCCGGCTGCGCAGGCAGCTCAGCGCCGCCTGAACGGACTCCTTCATCACGTCGCCCAGATTCCCGGTCAGCTCCAGCTTTCCGGTGCCGTCCATCACATTGGCCTCCACCTCCAGAATTTCGCCGCCGACTTCGGTCCAGGCAAGCCCGTTGACCACGCCGACCTCCTCCCGCTCCGAGTGGAGGGCGGGGGGATAGGGGGACATATCCAGCAGTGCGTGCAAATCTGCTTCCGCCACGGCGACGCGCTTCGTCTCGCCGGTAAGCAGCTTCAAATCCGACTTGCGGCACAGAGCGGCAATCCGCCGCTCCAGAATGCGCACGCCGGATTCTCTTGTGTAATCCCGAATCAGGGCGCGGATAGCCCCGTCGTCTATCTTGAGCTGGGACTTTTTCAACCCGTGCTCCTTCATCTGCTTGGGAATCAAGTGATTCCTGGCAATTTGCAGCTTTTCCTCGTCGGTATAGCTGCCCAGTTGAATGACCTCCATCCGGTCCAGCAAAGGACGGGGGATGGTGTCGGTGGTGTTGGCGGTGGTGATAAACATGACATGGCTCAAATCCACCGGAATCTCCATAAAATGGTCCCGGAAGGCGTGGTTCTGCTCGGAATCCAGCACCTCCAGCAGGGCGGAGGCCGGGTCGCCCCGGAAGTCGTTGCCCAGCTTGTCGATTTCGTCCAGCAGCAGTAAAGGATTCATAGACTTGCTGCGGCTGATGGCTTCAATAATCCGCCCCGGCATGGAGCCGATGTAGGTTTTCCGGTGCCCCCGGATGTCCGCCTCGTCCCGCACGCCGCCCAAGCTCAGCCGGGCCAGCTTCCGGTTCAGCGCCTTGGCAACGCTGACGGCAATAGAGGTCTTGCCTACGCCGGGAGGGCCGACAAGGCAGAGAATCTGCCCCTTCCCCTCCGGGTTCATCTGGCGCACGGCAATCGTCTCCACAATCCGCTGCTTTACCTTTTCAAGGCCGAAGTGGTCTTTATCCAGAATTTTCCTGGCGGTTTCCACATTCAGCCGCTCACGGGTCACGGTGTTCCACGGCATTTCCAGACACACGTCCAGATAATTGCGGATCACCGCGCTCTCGGCGCTGGAATAGGGCTGCTTGCCCAGTTTATCCACCTCTTTCATCAGGTGGGCCTCCGTGTCCTCCGGCAAGTCCAGCCGGAGAATGCGCATACGGTATTCGTCCAGCTCCTCGTCTCCGTCCTCGCTCTCACCCAGCTCGCTCTGCATCACCCGAATCTGGGCCCGCAGAATCTGCTCCCGCTGGGACCGGGCAAGCTGAGAGCGGACCTTGTTCTCCATCTCGCCCTCAAACGCCAGCACGTCATTCTCGCGGGCCAGAAACTCGTTGAGCTTGCGCAGGCGGACGTAGGCGGAAGTCTCCTCCAGAATGCTCTGCCGCTCCTCAGCACGCAATTGGACGTTCTGTGCCAGAAAATCCGCAAGATATCCCGGGTCCCGGCTCTCCAGCACCTGGGCCTTCACGCCGTCCGGCACACCGGAAACCTTCCCGGCGTACTCCTCAAACAGCACGGCGGTCTGGCGCAGCAGGGCCTCTGTCCGGGGACTGTTCAAAAACGACTCGGACTCCTTCTGCTCCGGCAATGCCTCCACATTAGCCTGCAAAAACGGCTCAGACTGCCACAGGCGCTTCATCCGCGCCCTGCGGCCACCCTCCACCATCACCCGCACGCTCCCCTCGGATACGCGCAGAACCTGAGAAATGTGGGATACGGTGCCCACCCGGTAGAGGTCCTTCTCTCCCGGCACCGCCGTTCCGATTTCCTTTTGCGTCACCAGAAAAATTTCCTGGTCCGTTTCCATCGCCCGGCTCAGGGCCGCAATGGAAATGGGCCGCTCCACGTCAAAGGTGATGTTCATATGTGGGAAAACCGTCAGGCCCCGCAGGGCCAGAACGGGAATGTTCCAGGTTGTCAGCTCCATGGCCAGGTTCCTTTCTTATTGAAGAAAGGGAGACGCTGCTCGCGTCCCCCTTTCTATGTCAGGCTTGCGGCTGCTCAGGATGCGGAGGCCGGCGTACTGCCGGCGATCTCCGACTTTTGGGTTTTGCCGTTGTTCAGCTTCACCGCGTGGCTTGCGCGCCGCTTGTCGTGTACCAGCGCGGGCTGCTCCGTTCCCTCCACGCAGGCCCGGGTAATCCGAACCTTTTCAATGGTGGGGTCGGAGGGAATGTCGTACATAATCTGCGTCAGCATGGACTCCATCACCGCCCGCAGGCCCCGGGCGCCGATGTTCCGCTCAATGGCCTTGTCGGCCACGGCCTCCAGCGCCTCCTGATCAAAAATCAGCTCCACGTTGTCGTATCCCAGCAGCTTTTGATACTGCTTTACCAGAGCGTTTTTCGGCTCCATGAGAATCCGCACCAAATCCTCTCGGCTCAGAGCGTTCAGCGTGGCAATCACCGGCAGACGGCCCACCAGCTCGGGAATCAGGCCGTATTTCAAAATGTCATGGGGCTGAACCCCGGCCAGAATCCGGCTCAGGTTCCGCTCCTTCTTCCCCTCAATCTTCGCGCCGAAGCCGATGCTCTTCTGGTCCAGCCGCTGCTCGATGATCTTATCCAGCCCGTCGAACGCGCCGCCGCAGATAAACAGGATGTTCTTGGTGTTCACCTGAATGAACTCCTGATGAGGATGCTTCCGCCCGCCCTGGGGGGGGACGTTGGCCACGGTGCCCTCCACGATTTTCAGCAAAGCCTGCTGCACGCCCTCGCCGGACACATCCCGCGTGATGGAGACATTTTCGCTCTTGCGGGCAATTTTGTCAATCTCATCCACATAGATAATGCCCCGCTCGGCCCGCTCCACATCAAAGTCGGCGGCCTGT
This sequence comes from Bacillota bacterium, assembly GCA_023393155.1. GTDB lineage: Bacteria > Bacillota > Clostridia > Oscillospirales > Oscillospiraceae > Oscillibacter. The sequence goes on along the minus strand of JAEWML010000186.1, from coordinate 11,417 downwards.
AAAAGGCGAAGGAGAATGTTCTCCACATCATCGCCCACATAGCCCGCCTCGGTGAGGGTAGTTGCGTCCGCAATGGCGAAGGGGACCTTCAGAATGCGGGCCAGCGTCTGGGCAAACAGCGTCTTGCCGGAACCGGTGGGCCCCAGCATGAGGATGTTGCTCTTTTGCAGCTCCACTTCCTCGTCGCCGCCGAAATAAATCCTTTTATAATGGTTGTACACCGCTACGGACAGGGCGACCTTGGCTTCGTCCTGCCCAATCACATACTGGTCCAGCACGCCCTTGATTTCCTGGGGCGTGGGCAGCTTGTCAGGAATTTCCTCCAAACCGGAGGCGCCGGAGTCCTCGAACCCATCGTTCAAAATGCTCATGCAAAGCTGGACGCATTCGTCGCAGATGCGCACGCCCGGTCCCTGAATCATTCGGTGAACCTGCTGCTCATGCTTCCCGCAGAAGGAGCAGCGAAGAGTTCTTTTGGCGTCGTCGTTCATGGTATTACCTCAGTTCTGCCTTTCCGGAAAGGCGCAATCAGTGATTGGTGATAATTTTGTCGATCAGGCCGAATTCCTTGGCCTCGCCGGCGGACATAAAATTGTCCCGCTCGCAGGCGGCAGTAACTTCTTCCACGGACCTTCCGGTGTTGTCCGCGAGAATGATGTTCATGCGCTTTTTGATAATCTCCAACCGCTTGAGATGAATGGCCATGTCGGTAATCTGGCCCTGCGTCCCGGCGGAAGGCTGGTGAATCATGATTTCGGCGTTGGGCAGGGCAATCCGCTTGCCCTTGGCGCCGGAGGACAGCAAGAACGCGCCCATGGACGCGCACATGCCCACGCACACGGTGGACACGTCGCACTTGACGTACTGCATGGTATCGTAAATGGCCATTCCGTCGGTGACGGAGCCGCCGGGGCTGTTGAGATATAGCTGGATGTCTTTGTCGGGGTCCTGCGCCTCCAGATACAGAAGCTGGGCCACAACCAGACTGGCGGTGGTGGCGTTGACCTCCTCGCCCAAAAAGACGATGCGGTCGTTCAGCAGTCTGGAAAAGATATCGTAGGATCGCTCGCCACGGTTGGTTTGTTCCACTACGTAAGGTACTAAACTCATTGGTATAACCTCCACTTTGATACTGGTCTGCGGAGTCCCCGGCCTCTTGCCGGGGTTGGTCCGTCTAGAAACATTCTCCCATGATACCACAGGTACCATGAGAGAATGTGTCGAATCTGTAAAAAGTAAACGGTTTTCCGGATGATTACTCCGCTTTCTTGGCGGGCTTCTTGGCAGCGGGCTTCTTGGCGGGCTTCTCCTCGCCGTCGGAGGCCTTGGCAGTCTTCTTGGCGGGCTTTTCCTCACCCTCGGAATCCTTGGCAGTCTTCTTTGCGGCGGGCTTCTTGGCGGGCTTCTCCTCCGCCTCGGCAGCCTTGGGCTCCACCGCCACGGCGCTGTCCCGCACCAGATCGATGGCCTTGCGGCTGCTGAGCTGATCCTTAATCTGCTCGGCGGGCAGGTACTTCTTGATGTTTTCCAGCTCGATGCCGTACTGTCCGGCCATGGTATTGTACTCGGCTTCCACATCCTCGTCGGAAATCTCGATCTTTTCCTCCTTGATGATGGCGGCCAGAGCCAGATCCATGCGGACCTGCCGCAGCGCAGGCTCCTTCGCATCTTCAAGAAGCTTGGCCTCGGTGATGCCGGTCATCTGCATATACTGCTCATAGGGAATACCCTGCTGCTGAATCTGATTTTTGAAATTGTCCACGAAGCGGCGGGCCTGAGACTCCACCAGCGCATCGGGCACGTCGGCGGTGATGTTCTCCGCCGCCTTCTGCATCAGCGCGTCCTCAAACGCCTGACGGGCCACCTGCTCTCGCTCGTCGGCAATCTTCTTCTCGATATCCGCCTTCAGGTCCTTCAGCGTGTCGAACTCGCTCACGTCCTTGGCGAACTCGTCGTCCATGGCAGGAACGTCCTTCTCCTTCACCTCGTGGAGTTTCACCTTGAACACCACTGCCTTGCCGGCAAGCTCAGGGGTGTAGTCCTCGGGGAAGGTCACGTCCAGATCCTTCTCCTCGCCGGCCTTCATGCCGGCAACCTGCTCCTCAAAGCCGGGGATAAAGCTGCCGGAACCCAGCTCCAGGCTGTGGCCCTCGCCCTTGCCCCCATCAAAGGGCTTGCCTTCCAGAAAGCCCTCGAAATCGATGACGGCCACGTCGCCGTTTTTCGCCGCCCGGTCCACGGACACCAGCCGGGTGTTGCGGTCGGCCATTTCCTTCAGACGCTCGTCCACATCGGCGGCGCTGACTTTTACGTCGGACTTGGGGGCCTCCAGCCCCTTGTACTGTCCAAGCTTCACCTCGGGATAAACGGGGACCAATGCCTTGAATGTAAAGCCCTCTTTGGTAAGCTCGCCCTCCAAATCCACCTGAGGATAGCCCACGACTTCCAGCTTCTGCTCAGCCACGGCGGCCTCGTAGGCGTCGGGCATGGCGATATTGACCGCTTCCTCGTAAAACACCTCTGCGCCGTACATCCCCTCAATAATCTTGCGGGGAGCCTTACCGGGACGGAAGCCCGGCACATTGATCTGTTTGCGCATCTTCTGATATGCCTTTACGAGAGCGGCCTCAAATTCCTCCGCGCTGACCTCCACAGTCAGGGCGACGGTACTTTTTTCCTGTTTTTCGCAGTTTTTCACGTTCATATTGTTTACTCCTCCGTTCATGACCGGTGCAAGCCGGTACAGTTTCCTATAATATCAGACAAATGCGGAAAAATCCACACTTTTTTCATGATTCGATAATTTTTTTTGGAATGAACTCCAAATAGTCCGCAGAGATGAGGGAAAAGGCGGTTCCTGCCTGTTCGCCCTCAAAACGGCGGCGGATCACCGGCCCGTGAAGATGTCCGTAATAGCAGGCCTTCACCCGGTATTTTTCCAGCAGCGCCAGAATCTCGGGGCACTGATAGCCCCTGTACAGCGGCGGATAGTGGAGAAAGCACAGAATCGGCCTGTCTCCCGCCGCCCGAAGAGAGGTTTCCAGCCGCATGATCTCCCGGTTCAATACCTTTGCGTCCGGGGGCTTCTGATGCTCCTCCTGAAACCAGCCCCGGGTGCCGCACAGGGCATATTCTCCGTAAAAATGGCAGTTGTTGTGGAGAAACGAAAAGCTGGTCAGTCCCTTCTCCGCAAAAAAGCCGCTCATTTTGTTCACCGTGGTCCACCAGTAGTCGTGGTTTCCCTTCACCAGCAGCTTTTTTACCGGAAACTGCTCCAAAAAGCGGAAGTCCGCCTCCGCCTCCTCCATGCTCATACCCCAGGAGGTGTCGCCGTCCAGAATCAGCGTGTCCTCCGACTGCAACACGGAGAGGGATGCGGCAATCCGGCTTACGTAATCCTTCCACGCCTCCCCGAAAACCTCCATGGACTTGTTTGCCGTCAGGGAGAGATGCAGGTCGCCAATTGCATACAGGGCCATTCACGCCCTCCTTTTCTTGATTTCTTGCAGGCCGTGCCGGATGCTCTTTTTTAAGCGCTTTTCCCTTGGGGTGCGTCTTCGCCCGGCAGCACCTCATCGAAAGCATCCGAGCCGCAGGCCCGGGAGGTTATCTGAGGAAATCCCGCACCGTCTGGGGCATCTCCTCTTTTGTCCGGCACAGGTCAAACCGGTTCTCCTTCTCCCGCAGGGCCGCCAGCCGCCACGGGGCGGGCCGCCCGGTGACATATTGCAGCCGGTCGATCAGCTCCGTACCCGTGCCCTCCGCCGTTTCACCGATGGCGGCAAGCACACTGTCGCAGAATTTGAAGGGGGACGCGGTGGACACAAACACGGCGGGAGCGTTATCTCCGGTTTTGGCGCGGTACTGCTCCAGCACGTCCGCCGCCACAGCGGTATGGGTGTCCAGCAGATAGTCCCGCTCCCGATAGTAGCGCCCAATGGCGGCGGCGGTTTCCGCCTCGCCGCAGGACCCGGCCCAGAACAGTTCGTGAATCTGCGCCAAAATCCCGTCGCTCACCCGATAGCTGCCGCTCATGGCCAACTGGTCCATATAGTCCTTCACCTGCTCGCCGTCCTGCCCCGCAAGGTCGAACAGCAGCCGCTCCAGATTGGAGGAAACCAGGATGTCCATGGAGGGGCTGATGGTGTTGTAGAAGTTCCGGTTGCGGTCATAGGTCCCGGTGGTCAAAAACTCCGTCAGCACGTCGTTTTTGTTGGACGCGCAAATGAGCTTTCCAACGGGCAGGCCCATCTTTTTCGCGTAATACCCCGCAAGGATGTCGCCGAAGTTCCCGGTAGGCACGCAGAAGTTGACCTTCGTTCCCATTTTCAGCTTCCCGTCCCGCACCAGATCGCAGTAGGCAGAGATATAGTAGACCACCTGCGGCAGAATCCGCCCCCAGTTAATGGAGTTGGCGGAGGAGAGGAAATAGCCCCGCCCGTCCAGCTCCTCCCGGAGGGCTTCGTCGGAAAAAATGCGCTTCACGCCGTTTTGGGCGTCGTCAAAATTTCCCACCACGGAGCAAACGCCCACGTTATCGCCCCGCTGGGTGAGCATCTGAGCCTCCTGTACGGCGGAAACGCCGTCCTTGGGGTAAAATACGAGAATTTTCGTCTGCTCCACGTCGGCAAAGCCCTCCATGGCGGCCTTGCCGGTGTCGCCGGAGGTAGCCGCAAGGATGCAGGCCGTCCGGCGCTCCCCCGTTTTCTTCAACGCGGCGGACAGCAGCCGGGGCAGCATCTGAAGCGCCAAATCCTTAAACGCGGAGGTAGGCCCGTGCCACAGCTCCAGACAGTGGGTGGCTTCGTCCAGCGTCCGCACCGGGGCCACGGCAGCGGTGTCAAACCGGGCGGGGCCGTAGGCCGTCTCGGCAAACTCCAGCAGCTCCTTCGCGCTGTAATCCGTCAGGTACAGGCCCATCACCGCCGCCGCCCGCCGGGGATAGCTCATGGGCAGCAGAGCCTCCAACTCTTTCCGAGAAAGCGTCGGAAATTCCGTGGGGGTCAAAAGACCGCCGTCCCGGCTCAGCCCCTGCTGCACGGCCTGCGCTGCGCCAAGGTCCACCGCGGTGTCCCGCGTGCTGTAATACTTCATGTCTCTTCCTCCTGCTTGTCGCGCCGCCGCGTGTCTCCCGTCCGGCTCCCGGCGCATTATTCAAACGCGTTTTCCAGATACTCCACCCGGAGCGCGCCGTTCTCGTCGTAAACCTCCGCCACATCAAACCGGGCGGGCTCGTCCAAATCCTTCACGCTCATGTACAACGCGGCGGCAGACCGCAGCCGGGCCTGCTTGGCCACGGTCACATATTCCCTTGGAAGCCCCACCTGCAGATTACTCCGCAGCTTCACTTCCACAAAGCACAACAGCCCCTCCGGGTCCCGGGCAATCAAATCAATCTCCCCGAACCGGCAGCGCCACTGGCTGGCAAGCAACCTATAGCCCCGCCGGCGCAGATATCCCGCGACTTCCGCCTCGCCCCGGTTTCCGGCGCTTTTCGTGGTCATGGCCTTCCCTTCTCCCATTTCTTCAAAAAGCTCCGCCGGTGGGCGGGACAGGGACCGTAAGCATCCAGCATTGCATAGTGCAGCTTGGTGCCATACCCCTTGTGCTTTGCAAATTGATAAAGCGGGTATTCCTTGTCCAGCACCTCGGTCACAAACCGGTCCCGGCTGACCTTCGCCAGAATGGACGCCGCCGCGATGGACGCGCTTTTCCCGTCTCCGCCCACCACGGTTTCGTGGGGCGCGGTGATGGCGCAGAGGCTCCCCCGGTCCCGGTTCCCGTCAATCAGGGCAAAATCGGGACGCTTTTTCAATCCGTCGATGGCAAGCTGCATGGCCTTCATCCGGGCGTTGAGAATGTCGATGGCGTCAATCTCCCCGGCCTCTACCCAGGCCACGCAATAGTCCTCCGCCTCGGCCCGGATAATTTCAAACAGCGCCTCCCGCTTCTTCTCCGTCAGCGTTTTCGAGTCGTTCAGCCCATCAATGATCAGCCCCCGGGGCAGAATCACCGCCGCCGCATACACCGGCCCCGCCAGCGGCCCCGCGCCCGCCTCGTCCGCGCCGCACACCGTTTCATACCCGGCGGCAAAGCACTGCTCCTCAATGCTCCAGGGCTGCTCCAGCTCAGGCATCTTTTTGTTCCTCCGGCGTTTCAAGAGTAAAACGGCCAAGCTTTCCTCCCCGGAACTCGTCCAGCAGGATTTTGGCCATCCGCTCCGTGTCAATTTCACCGCCCCGAATCACAAAGCCCCGTTTCTGTCCGGCCTCCGCCAGCAATTCATAGCCGGAAGCCCCCGGCTGGGGCTGAAACTTATACCGCTCGGCAAGCTGGTCCGGATACCGGTCTGCAAGATAGCTCATGAGATTGCAGGCCAGCGTCTCAATGTCCATCACCTCGTCCCGGACCGCGCCGGTGAAAGCCAGATTCAGCCCCACGCTCTGGTCCTCAAACTTGGGCCAGAGAATTCCCGGCGTGTCCAGCAGCTCCAGCCCCTGGTCGATGGGGACCCACTGCTTCGCCCGGGTAACGCCGGGCCGGTCCTCGGTTTTGGCTGTTTTCCGCTTTGCCACCCGATTGATGAAGGTGGATTTTCCCACGTTGGGAATCCCCAGGATCATCACCCGCATGGTCCGGCCCACCTGCCCCTTTTCCGCATAGGCACGCAGCTTGTCCGCAAGCAACGCCCGCACGGCGGCGGGAAACCGCTCCACGCCGTTTCCGTCCTTTGCGCTGCACTCCAGCACCGCATAGCCCTTCTCCCTGAAATAGGCCGCCCACAGCCGCGTCTTGGCGGGGTCCGCCTGATCCGCCCGGTTTAAAACCACCAGCCGGGGCTTTCCCGCCGTCAGCTCGTCCACGTCCGGATTCCGGCTGGAAACAGGAATGCGGGCGTCCAGCAGCTCGCAAACCGCGTCCACGTTTTTTAGCTGATCGGCAATCATCCGCCGGGTTTTGGTCATGTGGCCGGGATACCACTGAATATTCAGATTCTGTCCGTTTTCCACGTGTTTCCTCCTTGTGCCCTCACCGGATAACGCCGATGCGGGAAAAATCCCGCCGCCCCGTCTCCGAATCCCTGCCGGGATACAGAATCAACGCCGCCCTGCCGATGATATACCCCTCGTCCACCGTGCCCAGCCGCGCGTCCCGGCTGTCGTTGGAGTGGTTGCGGTTGTCCCCCATCACAAATACGGAGCCCTCGGGCACCGTCAGGGGAAACTCCGTCCCGTCACAGCGAAAGGTCAGCTCCCGGATGTACGGCTCGTTTAAAATCTTTCCGTCCACCTGCACGCTGCCCTCGTCAAAATCGATGTCCACCGTCTGCCCGCCCACGGCGACAATCCGCTTGACGATGGGTTTCTTCAAAAAACTCTGCTTGCGCAAAACCACAATGTCTCCGGTCCTGTATTTCCCCGCCAGCAAACCCACGGTAACCGCCAATCGGTCCCCGTCCTGAAGCGTGGGCAGCATGGACTGTCCGTCCACTCCGATCAGCCGCGCGGCGAAAGCAAACACCAGCACCACCGCCAGCACGGAGGACACCAGCGCCCGCACCCATTCGTACAGTCCCTGCCCCCGGACCGCCTCCGGAGCTGCCGTCAATTCTGTCATGTCGTTTGTCATTTTATACCTCGTCCGGCAGATTCTGGAACCGCGCCGGACGGAAAGCCCCGCCGCCGCTTTTCTCCGGCGCGGCAGGTATTTCGCCGCCGCTCTCCGCAAAGGCAGCTTTCGCGCCGCCTTAACTTGCATAGTATAACAAATTTACGTGCAAAGAACAAGTGCGCCGGGTGGGATTTTTCCCGGAAAAGCGCGGGCTTCGCCCCGCCCCGTGCGCCAACGGGAGGAGGGCGTCCCCGTCGGCGCCCCCGGCCTTTCTGTTAAAACGCTTTTCCCGGCGGGAGTGCACCCGGCAATTGCCTAAGAGGAACCGACAACTTTCAAGGGGCCGGGGAATTCGCTTCCCCAGCCCCTTACTTTGTATTGCCCGCAGGCGATGAATTGAACATTCGAAAACCCCGCAGGGGGTTTTTCCACCGTCAAATAAGGTTCGCGCGGGTGACCTTTGGCGGCTTTAGCCCGGAGGCCAGGTCATATCCCGTCCGCCCAGTACATGGAAGTGCAGGTGTGGCACGCTCTGCCCCGCCTGATCCCCGATGTTGGAAACCACGCGATAGCTCCCGATGCCCTTTTCGGCGGTGAGCTTTGCAATCACCTCAAAAATGTGGGCGACCAACGCGCTGTTGCTCCCGTCAATCTGGGACACGGAAGCGATGTGGCTCTTCGGAATCACCAGAAAATGGGACGGGGCCTGAGGCGCAATGTCGCTGAAGGCATAACACAGCTCGTCCTCATACAGCTTGTCGCTGGGAATCTCCCCGGCGGCGATTTTGCAGAATAAGCAGTCCGACATCATGGTTCCTCCCTTTTTAAAATATTCGGTAAATTCTTCTCGGATAAACTGGCGGCGCTGGGCGTGATAGCGATACCCCAGCTTCTCCAGGGTCTTGACCAATTCCGCCCGGTCCACGTCCTCGGCGGCGCAGAGGTCTTCCAAATCAGCGTAATTATCCCGCAGCTTGGTATTCACCACGCTCAGTAAAATAGCGGGGTCCTTCGGCAGCATGTTATTTCAGCCTTTCCGCCACGAAGTCGTCCACCGCGGCCAGCGCGTCGTCCAGCTTCAAAAGGTCCTTGCCGCCGCCCATGGCGGAGTCGGGCTTGCCGCCGCCGGAGCCGCCCGCGATGCCGGACACCAGCTTCACCAGTTCTCCCGCCTTGATGCCCTTTGCCAAGGCCTCCTTGCCGCACACGGCAAGGAAGGTGATTTTCTCCTCCGCGGCGCTTGCCAGCACCGCCACCACGCCCGGCTCCTTGTCCCGCAGGAAGTCGCCCATCTGGCGCAGGGCGTTCGCGTCCGTGCCGGAGCGGCTATGGGTCACGATCTTCAGGCCGCCCACGGCCTTGGCGGACATCAGGAACTGCTGCGCGTCGCCAAGGGAAGCCTGCGCCTGATACCGCTCCACCTCGCGGCGCAGCTCCCGCATTTCAAGCATCACCTGCTCCGCCCGGTCCGCAAGGTCTGCGGGGCTGGTCTTCAGCAGCTCCGCCGCCCGGAACAGCATCTCCTGATTGCGGTTCATGATCTCCAGCGAGGTCTTGCCCACCGTGGCCTCAATCCGGCGCACGCCGGAGGCAATGCCCGCCTCGGACCGGATGCGGAAGGGGCCAACCTTCGCGGTGTTGTCCAAATGCGTGCCACCGCAGAATTCCATGGAGGCCAACTCTTCGCCCTCCCCCATGGAAACCACGCGGACGGTCTTGCCGTATTTCTCGCCGAACAGGGCCACGGCCCCCAGCTTCTTCGCCTCCTCCACGGGAAGCTCCTGCGTTCCCACAGGCAGGCCCGCCAGAATCTCGTCGTTCACCAGCCGTTCGATTTGGGACAACTCCTCCGCCGTGATGGCTGAGAAGTGGGTGAAGTCGAACCGCAGCCGGTCCGGCTCCACCAGAGAACCGGCCTGGTGCACATGGTCCCCCAATACCTTTTTCAGCGCCGCGTCCAGCAGATGGGTGGCGCTGTGGGCCCGGCGGACGGCCTGACGGCGCTCCGCATCGATAGCGGAGGTAACGACGTCTCCCTTTTTCAGTTCGCCGGATTCCAGCACGCCATGGTGCAGGAACTTGCCCGCCTTGTCCTTCTGCACGTTGTGGACGGCAAACACCGCCCCGTCCAGAGAAATGGTGCCGTGGTCCGTCACCTGTCCGCCCATCTCCGCGTAAAACGGCGTTTTGTCCAGCACAAGCACGCCCTCGGCGCCCTTGACGATGGCGTCCCGCAGCTCATCCTCCGCCACGATGGCCAGCACCGTGCCGGTGTCTGTGTTATGGTCGTACCCGGTGAAGAGGGTGGGCGTTGCGTCAAGACCCAGATCGATGCCCGCCCATGCCACGTCGCCCAGCGCCTCCCGCGCCTTTCTGGCCCGGACGCGCTGCTGTTCCATCAGCTCGTGGAACCCGGCCTCGTCCACCTGCATGCCCTCTTCCTCCAGCATCTCCGCCGTCAGGTCCAGAGGGAAGCCATAGGTGTCGTAAAGCTTAAATGCGTCCGCGCCGGAGAACAAAGTCTTGCTTTCTTCCTTGTGCGCCGCCAGCATCTCCGTGTAAATCTTCATGCCCGCGTCCAGCGTCTTGAGGAAGTTCTCCTCCTCCGTCCGCACCACCTTGGTGATATAGGCTTCCTTCTCCGCCACGTCGGGATACGCAGCCTTGTTGACCTCCGCCACCGTGGCCACCACCTTGTACAGGAACGGTCCGTCCACTCCCAGCAGCTTTCCGTGCCGCGCGGCACGGCGCAGCAGGCGGCGCAGCACATAGCCCCGGCCCTCGTTGCTGGGCAGCACTCCGTCGCAGATCATCATGACGGAGGAACGGATATGGTCCGTGATGACCCGCAGCGACACGTCGGTCTTGGCGCTCTCCTCATAGTGGGCGCCGGTGATTTCGCTGACACGGTTGGTAATGTGCATCACAGTGTCCACGTCGAAGAGGGACGCCACGCCCTGGCTGGCCACCGCCAGCCGCTCAAGGCCCATACCGGTGTCGATGTTCTTATTCTTCATCTCCTCGTAATGGCCCTCGCCGTCGTTGACAAACTGGGAGAAGACGTTGTTCCAGATTTCGATATACCGGTCGCAGTCGCAGCCCACGGTGCAGCCGGGCTGGCCGCAGCCGTACTCCTCGCCCCGGTCGTAGTAAATTTCGGAGCAGGGGCCGCAGGGCCCGGGGCCATGCTCCCAGAAGTTGTCCGCCTTGCCGAAGCGGAAGATGCGCTCGGCGGGGATGTTCATGTCTTTGTTCCAGATTTCAAAGGCCTCTTCATCCTCTTCGTAAATGGAGGGATACAGCCGGTCGGCCTCCAGACCCGCCACCTCGGTCAAAAACTCCCAGCTCATGGGGATGGCCTCCTTCTTGAAGTAATCGCCGAAGGAGAAATTGCCCAGCATCTCGAAATAAGTGCCGTGGCGGGCGGTCTTGCCGATGTTCTCAATGTCGCCGGTGCGGATGCACTTCTGGCAGGTGCAAACCCGGTTGCGGGGAGGCTCCTCCTCCCGGGTGAACCAGGTTTTCATGGGGGCCATGCCGCTGTTAATCAGAAGAAGGCTTGCGTCGTTGTGGGGAATCAGGGAAAAGCTGGGCAGGCGCAGATGGCCCTTGCTCTCAAAGTAGCTCAGGAACATCTCCCGAAGCTCGTTCAGTCCATATACCGGATGTGCCATATATGTTTCCTCCGTATTTCTCAAAATTTCTCAAATTTACGGTACAAAAAGAAAACGCCCCGCCCCGGCATAGGGGCGAAGCGATGCTTCACGGTACCACCCTAATTATCCCCTTGCGGGGCGTCTTAGCCA
>JAEWML010000183.1 GCA_023393155.1 Bacillota bacterium | reverse complement strand
CGTCCATACGATGCCGCTTAAAATGGTCGCCAGCGCCAGCACGATAGGAAGCACGAACGTCTTCACCATGGGCTTGTCCATCTTGGGCTCGCCCAGCTCGTTGCCCACGTCCATCATGGGGGAGGCTCCGTCACGGCTAAACTTTCCGGTGGCCAGGCAGCGGGCCTCCGCCTTCAGCATGGGGCCGTAGTCTTTACCTGTGTACATGAGGAACGCCACAAAGATAAGGGTCAGGATGGAGTACATATTGAAGGGTATTGCATGGATATACGCGGCCATGGGCTGAATCTCGGTGATCCCGGCCATGTCCAGTCCCTGGTTGATCATGGATATCTGATAGGCAATCCAGTCGGAAATCAGGATTGCGGCGGCGGGCGCCGCGGTGGAGTCCAGCACGTAGGAGAACTTTTCGGACGAGATGCGGTACTCCTTGCAGATGTCCCGGAAGACGTTTCCGTCCACGGCGGCCACCAGACAGTCGTTGATAGACGTGCAGATGCCCAGTCCCCAGGTGCCCAGGCAGATAGAACGCCTCTTTTTGAATCGGCGCTTGGCGGCGTTGGCCAGCGCAAAGCTGCCGCCTAGGCGCCAGATGAACGCAATGCCCACGCCCATAAACATGGTGAAAATGATCAGCAGGGCGTTGTCCGGGTCTCCGAGATTCTCCACAAGAACCTCCAGAGAATACGTCAGTCCGGCAATAGGGTTCCAGTTTCCGATGATGAGGCAGCCGGTAAATAGGCCCATAAACATTGAAATCAGAACCTGTTTCGTCGCAAAGCAGAGTACGATTGCCACAAGAGGGGGAAGCAGTGCCAGCGTGCCATATGATTCCATACGAAAAATCCTCCTTAAATTTGATTTTGCTTAATTTGGGCCTCACCCTAGTTCAGCAAATACTGTGCCAAACTCAGCCTTTATTCTTATCATTGGAATTTTGAATCATAAAAAGGACGCGGCGCGCCCGTGTTCACAATTTCACAACACTCATCTTTCCGACGGAGAAGCCGTTTTTTTGCCATAACGGTCAAATCGGCGAATAGTTGACAGTAGCGATTGTCATTCCCCGATCGCAGGCACGAATGCAGGGCGTCCAGAAAACCGCGCCTGTTCCGCAATTTTTAAGCTGCCGGGCCATTTTTGAGTTGCCGTTTTGCTTTGCCACACTAATTTGTCAATTCACTGTGAAAATGGCACAAAAGCTCCCGTTTACGCGCCGTCCCCGCCGATAAAAATGCTGGGCGTCCGAAAGGCCGCTGTATCATCGATAAAAACGGTTTTTTGAACACAGAAAGGGCCAAGACATGACGTCTTGGCCCTTCCCGCATTGATATCCTGAACAGTTTCTTTTTCGCTGTCCCGTGCAGAGGGTTTGCCTTGGCCGGTTTTCAACGGTTTGGTGCCGCCCCGGCGGTACAATGGCGCGCCGTATGCCGGCCGCAGGCCCGCCCGACCCGTATTGCAAGTTATCTGGCGTTGTATGCCTTGATGCCCAAGGCCAGCAGCTCCATGGCCCGCTCCAGATTGGCCTGCTTCAGGACATAGGCAAGGCGCACTTCGTCCTTGCCCTTGCCGGGAGTGGCATAGAACCCCTCGCCGGGGGCGAACATCACGGTGTCGCCCTTGTCCTCAAACTCCTCCAAAAGCCACTGCTGGAAGGTATCTGTGTTGTCCACGGGGAGCTTGGCCATGATGTAAAACGCACCCTTGGGGCACTCGCACACCACGCCGGGAATTTTCGCAAGCCCCTCCATGCAGGTGTCGCGGCGCTTTTTATACTCGTCCCTCACGGAGGCAAAATACTCCGGCCCAACGGTGTACAGCGCGGCGGCGCCCACCTGATCCAGCGTGGCGGAGCACAAACGGCCCTGACAGTATTTCATGGCGTGGGACATCAAATCCTTGTTGCGGGAAATGAGCACGCCCACGCGGGCGCCGCAGGCGGAAAACCGCTTGGAAACGGAATCGATGACAATGACGTTCTCCGCCGCGTCCTCAAACTCCAGCATGGTGGCAAGGCCCTCGCCGCCGTAGACAAACTCGCGGTACACCTCGTCGCCGATGACAAACAGATTGTGCTCCTTGGCAATGTCCACAATCAGCCGCATCTCGTCGTGGCTCAGCACCACGCCGGTAGGGTTGCCGGGGTTCGTCACCATGATGGCGCGGGTATGCTCGTTGATTTCCGCCTCGATTCTGCTCCGCTCGGCGTAGCGGTAACCCTCCTCCGGGGTGGTGGGGATGGGATGAATCAAACCGCCGGTAACCCGGGTGAAGGTGTTATAGTTGGGATAGAAGGGCTCCGGAATCAGGATTTCATCTCCGTCGTCCAGAATGCACTCCAAAACCATCTCCAGCGCCTCGCTGCCGCCGGTGGCGGCCAGGAGATCGCCGGGGGCCAGCTTGATGCCAAGCTTTGCATAATAGCCGCGGACAGCTTCCAAAAATGAGGGAACGCCGGGAGAGGGGGCATACTCCAGAACGGGCTGGGTAAAGCCCTTCACCGCGTCAAAAAAGGCGGCGGGGGTTGCAATGTCCGGCTGACCGATATTCAGGTGATAGATTTTGCGCCCCTTGGCTTCCGCCGCCACCGCGAAGGGGTGGAACTTCCTCATGGGGGACAATCCGCACTTTTCGATCTTGCTCGAAAATTTCATGACGGGATACCTCCTTTTTATTTTCCAATTACCGTTGCAGGTTTCCTGATTCTCTCATTCTATGCGCCTTTTTACAGGATGTCAACAGCTACCTGTCCTTTCCTCTCCTCCGGATCATATAACATTTTGCACAGCAACCCGCTATAATTTCAAATTATAATTGTGCACGTTTTAACAATCCAGCCGCCCGACAGCGGAATACCTTCTCCGTCGGTTGGCCCGTCTGTGCCGTCAGCCCTCGTCCTCGGGATCCTCGTCAAAGGGCGGCTCGTCGGACGGCGGCAGGGCCGCGCCGCCCATTTGCTGCTCCTGCCACGCCTGCCTGCTGATTAAAAGCTGCCTGGGCTTGGACCCCTCGAATGGACCCACGATTCCCCGCTGCTCCATCTGGTCCACCAGACGGGCTGCCCGGGAATAGCCCAGCTTCAGCCTGCGCTGGAGCATGGAAACGGAAGCCTGTCCCGTCTCCAGAACCACGTCCACGGCGGCGGGCAGCAGCTCGTCGCCCTCGTCCTCGGCGGCATCCGGCGCGGACGCGCCCTTGCTGCCCGTGGTTTTTTCCTTCTCCTGCACGTTTTCCTCGATTTTCCGCATAACCTCGTCAGAGTAATGGGCTTCGCCGCTCTGCTTGGCAAATTCTACCACCCGCTCGATTTCCTCCGGGCTGATGAAACAGCCCTGCACCCGGGTGGGCTTGCCGGAGCCAAGGGGTGCGTACAGCATATCGCCCCGGCCCACCAGCTTCTCCGCGCCCTGCGTATCCAGAATGATGCGGGATTCCAGCGCCGACGCCACCGCAAAGGCGATGCGGCTAGGGATGTTGGCCTTCATAATGCCGGTAATCACGTCGGCGGAGGGGCGCTGGGTGGCGATGACCAGATGCATCCCGGCGGCGCGGCCCATCTGAGCCACGCGGCAGATGGACTCCTCCACCTCTTTGGCGGCCACCAGCATCAAGTCCGCCAGCTCGTCAATGACCACCACCACGGAGGGCAGCGCCGTCAGTTCCTCGCTGGTACGGGCCAGCGCGTTATAGCCCTTCAAGTCCTTTACGTTGTGCTCTGAAAAAAGCTTATACCGCTTCATCATCTCATACACGGCCCACTGGAGTGCGCCCGCGGCCTTTTTCGGGTCCGTCACCACGGGAATCAGCAGATGGGGAATGCCGTTGTAGGGAGCCAGCTCCACCATTTTGGGGTCCACCATGATAAAGCGCACCTCGTCGGGGCTGGACTTGTACATCAGGCTGACAATGAGAGAGTTGGTACAAACGGATTTGCCGGAGCCGGTGGTGCCGGCAATGAGCACGTGGGGCAGCCTTGCGATATCTCCCACGATGCAGTGTCCGCCGATATCCTTGCCCACAGAGAAGGCCACGGAGGACTTATGATTCACAAAAGCGCCTGACTCCACCACGTCCCGGATCAGGACGGAGGACACATGGCGGTTGGGCACCTCAATGCCGACCACGGAAATTTTGTTAGGAATGGGGGCGATGCGCACGCCCGAGGCCCCCAGCGCCAGCGCGATGTCATCCGCCAGATTGGTGATTTTGGAAAGCTTGACCCCCTGATCCAGCACAAATTCGTACCGGGTGACGGTGGGGCCGTGGACCACCTCGCCCGGCGCGGCCTCCACGCCGAAGCTCTTCAGCGTCTCGCCAAGGCGGCGGGCGTTGTTCCGCAGCTCGGCTCCCGCCTCCGTAAAGTCGCCGCCGCGGTTTTCATCCAGCAGCGTGATGGGCGGGAACTGATAGGCCCCTTCCCCGGAGGACAGGGCGTCCTCGATCTGGGCCGTGACCTCGGCGGTGGCGGCGGCCACCTCCTTGGCGGCGGAGCCGGGTTTTTCAGCCGCGGGCACGGGCGCGGGGGGCGCAACCGGAGCGGGCGCGGGCGAAAAGACCGCCGCCACAGCGGGCGCAGCCACCGGTTCCGGCAGGGAAATCGGCTCCGGTATCGCCACGGGGATTGGAGCCGGGACCTGCACCGGCTGGGCCTGCGGCTTGGCGGCCTTTGCCGCCTCCTCCGTCAAAAGCTGGTCGGGAGTGAGCTGCTGATCGGATTTTTGGCGGAAAAAGCCGTGGAGCAGGCCGGGCTTTTTCTCCGGCGCGGGCCGCTGTTCGCCATCCAGCGGAATGTCGATTGCGCGGCGCGCTCCGCTTCTCTCCCCCGGCCCTTCGGCGGGAATGGCAGGGACAGGCCGGGGCGCAGGCTCCGGCTCCGGCTCGTACCGGAGGCGGCTGCGGCGCTTTTCCATCAGGCTCTTGGGTGTGATGCGCAGGGCGGCCATCAGCACGACAAGGAAGCACACCGCAAACATTACAATAGATGCCGCTCTTGAAAAGGCCGCCACCGACCCCACGGCAAGAAGGCCCGAAACCGCGCCGCCGGATTTAAGCGCACCGCCAGAGCGCCAGAGCAGCTTCAAAAGGCCCTTCACAAGCTCATAGCCGTCCCGCAGGAGGACCATATGGGCCAGAGAGCCAAACAGGAGCGGCAGCAGCAGGGCGCAGGTAGTCCGCAGGGTCACGGGCCGTCCGTGGTGAATCAGCAGGATGAGGCCCGCCAGCACCAGCGCCGGGGCGCAGAGCCAATAGCCGTAGCCAAACAGGCCCTTCAGCAGCAGGGCAAACCAGTCGATAAAAACGGCGTCGGCGCCAAAATAGCTCACCGCCGCGCACAGCGACAGCAACAGGCAGACCGCGCCCCCCACCTCCCGGCGGATGGGCCGCTTCTCCGTCCGGGCCGGTTTTTTCCGGCCTCCCGAGGATTTTTTCGTCCCGCTTCTTTTTGTCGTGGTACTGGCCACACTGGTACCTCCCTTTGCTCAGTCTTTTGTAAACGTGTTGGAATCAGGCGGTGGCGTTTTTGACGAAGACGAAAATCAGCGTCAGAAGACCCGCCGCCCAGCAGTAATACGCGAACCAGCCAAATTTGCCCTTATCCGCAATCATTTTCAACAGACGGATGCAGGCGTATCCCACCAGAGCCGCCACCAGAACGCCCGCCAGATACACCGGCACCTCGGCCCAGACAATGCCGGTCTTCACCGCGTTCCGCAAGGTCAGGATGTTTGCCCCCAGCACGGCGGGAATGGACATCAGGAAAGAATACCGCACGGCAAACTTCCGCTCAAAGCCCAGGCAGCATCCTGCGGAGATGGTGGTTCCGGAGCGGGAAAGCCCCGGGCAAGTGGCCATGGCCTGTGCAACACCCACCAGCAGCACATCCAGCACGGTGGCGCTGCGTTCGGACTTGCGCCCCCGGCGCACCCGGTCGCTGGCAAACAGCAGGCAGCCGGTGATAAGCAAGGCCCCCGCCACAACGTAGATATTGTCGGACAGGCCCTCAATCCAATCCTTCAGGGGAAGCACCGCAAACAGCGGAAGTGTTCCCACGATAATCAGAAAAATCATCCGCCGGGCCGGGGGCAGGGGCGTGGGCGTGGTGCGGTGGACCAAATCTCCCACCCCGAGGAACAGCTCCCGCACCATGGCCTTGATATCTTCCCAATAGGCCGCAAACACAGCGGCCAGCGTGCCCAGATGCAGCAGCACGTCAAAAAAGTCCGGCGGGGCTGGGATGCCCGCCTCTCCCAGCAAATATTCCGCGATGGCCAGATGGCCGGAGCTGGATATAGGCAGAAATTCCGACACGCCCTGAATCAGCCCCAGGACGACAGCTGTCAGCAGTGACAAAAGCTCACTCTCCTTCTATGTATGGGAACGCTTCTTTCTGATTCCCGCGCTGCCCACGGGAGGGCGGCTCTCAGGAGCGCCGCTTTTCCGCGCCGTCTGAAAGCCCATTTGGAATTATAAGTATACCACGCCGGTCCGAAAAATTCCAGTCATATTTACGCCCTGTCCGGACAGCCGCATTCGTGGAATCTACGGAGAACTTCTTCGGCGCTTCTTCCCCGGCCCTTCCAAAAGCCTCTGTGAACGCTTCCAAGCCCGCCCCGGAAGCCTCGGGCAAGCCGGGGCGGCGGGTTTCCCCGCCGCCCCGTATATTCCTTGCGCAGTGTTCAAAAGTCCTGCTTTTATAGCTTCTCCAAAGCGGCCCGGGCGGCGGACTGCTCCGCCTCCTTCTTGCTGTGGCCGCCGCCCTCGCCCGCCACCGCGCCGTTGAGCAGCACCTCCGCCACAAAGGTCTTGTCGTGGTCGGGTCCGCGCTCGGCCACCATGCGGTAGACAAGGGTCTGGTCCGGTTTGCGCTGAATCAGCTCCTGAAGCTCCGTCTTAAAGTCCCGCCGCCGCTCTTCCACGGCCTCCTCCCGCTCCGCGTCCAAAAGGCACCGGTGAATCAGCGCGGAGGCCGCCTGAATCCCGCCGTCCAGATACACGGCGGCGAACACCGCCTCGGTGGCGTCCGCCAGGATGGAGGTCCGCTCCCGGCCCCCTCCGGCTTCCTCGCCCTTTCCCAGGCGCAGATAACGGCCCAGCCCCAGCTTCCCCGCCACCTCGTACAGGCTCTGCTCACACACCAAAGCCGCCCGGATACGGGTCAGGTCCCCCTCCGGCAGGTCAGGATGCTGCAAAAATAGAAACTCAGCCGTCACAAAACCCAGCACCGAATCACCCAGAAACTCCAGCCGCTCGTTGCTGTTCAGCCTCCGGCCCCGATGCTCGTTGGCGTAGGAGCTGTGGGTCAGCGCCTCCTCCAGCAGCGGCGGAGCCCGAAAGGCATAATTCAGTTTTTTTTCCAATTCCTTCATAAAAGCGCACCCACTCTCTCCCAAAAGGAAACCCCGCTCCGGGCGGGGTTTTCTCTCTTATCTGTTCAGTTTTGCGGCGATATAGCGGACAGCATCCCCCACGGTTTTCAGCTCGCTCAGATCGTCCTCCTGAATTTCGCCCACGTCAAACGCCTCTTCCATGGCCATCACCAGTTCCACCAGATCCACGGAATCCGCGCCCAGATCCTCCTCAAAGGAAGTCTCCATGCTTACCTCGTCGGCCTCTTTGGCAAACTGCTCGGCCACCAGATCACGCATTGTCTGAAATTCATTCGACATACCAGTCACTCCTCAGGTCACAATTGTTGGAGTAATCATACGGCAGCGCCGCATTTCTGTCAATAGGGTATCAGATTTTTTCCGCCATATCCATCTGCATCTGTGCCACACTGGCCTCTACATCCGCAATAAACCCGCTTGCGGCAAATTCCGCGGCGCGGCGCACCGCATTTTGAATTGCCCGTGCGTCGGACCCGCCGTGGGCCTTAATCACCGGCTTGGTAATGCCGAGAAACGGCGTGCCCCCCACCTCGCCGGGGTCCATCATCCGCTTGAATTCCGCCATCTTATCCTTCATCAAAAGCGCGGCCAGCTTCGTCTTCGTCCCGGACAAAAACAACCCTTTCAGCTCCTTGGACATGAGCTTCGCCGTCCCCTCCAGAGATTTGAGCATCACGTTTCCGGTGAAACCGTCCGCCACAATCACGTCCGCCTCGCCCAGCATGGCGTCGGACGCTTCAATATTCCCGATGAAATGCAGGCGGCCCGCACGGCCCGCCTCGTCCAGCACGGCATAGGTTTCATGGCGCAGGGTATCGCCCTTTTCGCTCTCCGCGCCAATGTTCAGAAGGCCCACCCGGGGGCGTTCCATTCCCATGACCTTTTGGGCGTACAGGCTGCCGAGGAACGCAAATTGCAGCAGATACTCCGGGGTGCACTCCGCGTTGGCCCCCGCGTCGCACAACACGGCCTTTCCCCCCAGAACGGGAATTTGCGGGCAAAGCGCCGCCCTGCGCACGCCCCGGATGCGCTTTACCACAAGCGTCGCCCCGGCCAGCAGCGCCCCGGTGGACCCGGCGGAGACAAACCCGTCTCCCAGACCCTCCTTCAGCATATTCAGCCCCACGGTGAGGGAGGAGTCCTTCTTCTTTTTAAACGCCGTGGCGGGATCGTCGGCAATTTCCACCACCTCCGCCGCATCCTTAATCTGCATCCCGGCGGGCAGGGTCTTCTCGCCGCAGCCCTCCACGGCTCCCAGCACCTGCGCCGCCCGGCCCACCAGCACGATTTCCATGCCGTAGGCCCTGTGGGCCGCCAGCGCACCCTTCACAATTTCAACCGGGGCGTTGTCCCCACCCATTGCATCCACGATGATTTTCATGCAGCCATTCCTTTCGCCGCGCCCGCGGGCGCAAAATCCTGTTAGCGGAGCGCCTCTTCCCGCAGGCCGTCTATAATATGCAGCGACCGGAGGGATATCTCCGTGTTTTTATCCCGTTTCCCCTTGACCCGGTGGTCCAAAGGCGGCATAATGCCGAAGTTGACGTTCATGGGCTGGAACCGGACCACCGACTGGTCGCAGACATACAGTCCCAGTGCGCCGATGGCGGTCTCCCGGGGAAAGTCCAGCGGCGGCAGCCCCCGCAGGCGGCGCGTCAGCTCCACCGCCGCCAGATACCCGCTGGCGCAGGACTCCACATAGCCCTCCACGCCGGTCATCTGCCCGGCAAATGTAACGCGGGGCTCCTTTTTCAGCCGGTAATACCGGTCCAGCAGCCGGGGCGAGTCCAAAAATGTATTGCGGTGCATCACGCCGTAGCGCAAAAACTCCGCGTGATGCAAGGCGGGAATCATGGAAAACACCCGCTTCTGCTCCGGAAACTTCAAATGGGTCTGAAAGCCCACCAGATTATAAACGCTGCCGTCGGCATTGTCCCGGCGAAGCTGCACCACCGCATAGGGCCAGCGCCCGGTGCGGGGGTCGTCCAGCCCCCGGGGCTTCAGCGGGCCGTAGAGCAGCGTGTCGTGTCCCCGGCGGGCCATGACCTCCACGGGCATACAGCCCTCGAAGACCTTCTGGTCCTCGAACCCGTGGACCGGCGCCTCCTCGGCGGCGGTAAGGGCCTGCCAGAAGGCGTCGTACTCCTCCTTCGTCATGGGGCAGTTGACATAATCTGCGGAGCCTTTCCCGTACCGGGACCCCAGCCACGCATAGTCCATATCCACGCTGTCCGCCGCAATCAACGGCGCGGCCGCATCGTAAAAATGCAGGGCGGTGTCCGTTCCCAAAAGCGATTGCAGGCGCTCCGCCAGCGCGTCGGAGGTCAGGGGGCCGGAGGCAACCAGCACCTCACCCTCGGGCAGCTCCGTCACCTCACCGGGGACCACGGTGATATTGGGGCAGGCCTTAATCCGTTCCGTCACCAGCGCGGAAAAGCCTTGACGGTCCACTGCCAGCGCGCCGCCTGCCTCCACACGGGTTTCGTCGGCGCAGGCAATCACCAGCGAGCCCAGCCGCCGCAGCTCCTCCTTCAGAAGTCCAGCGGCGTTTTCCAACTGGTCGCTGCGCAGGGAATTGGAGCAGCACAGCTCCGCGAAATCGTCCGTCACATGGGCGGGATTTTTCTTCTGCGGCTTCATCTCCAAGAGCGTCACATGGGCGCCCCGGCGGGCCAGCTGCCAGGCGGCTTCGCTTCCGGCAAGGCCCGCGCCGATGACCGATACGTTCATACGTGTGTCCTTTCGCATGCCCGGCCCCCGCGCGGGGCGCTTCGCGCCGATAGGGCGCGGGGCAAATCAGATTTCTTCGTCAGGGACGGCTTTTTTCCCGGCGGTTTTTTTCACCGTCGTTTTTCCTGCGACCGACTTTTTGGCGGCGGGCTTTTTTCCCGCCGTTTTCTTTGCGGCCGGCTTCTTCTCCGCCGTCTCCTCCGCCCCAGCGGCCTGATCGACCGGCTTTTTCGCGGTTTTCGCCGGGGCCTTCTTTTTGGCTGCGGCGGTTTCGGATCCCGTCTTTTTGGCGGCGGGCTTTTTGGCGGTTGTTTTCTTCGCGGCCGTTTTCTTTGCCGCAGGCTTTTTCGCGGCGGGTCTCTTTTCGGCGTCCGCGGCTTCCCCGGCGGGCTCACCGCCCTCGTCGGAAGCTTTCTTGAGATAGCCCCGCTGGTCCTCCGGCAGGAAATTGGAGCAAACGGGGTTGACGCAATAGGGCCGCTTATACCCCCGTCCGGACCGCTTGAACATGGTGTGCCCGCATACGGGGCAGTCGTCCTTCACCGGCACGTCCCAGGTCATAAAGTCGCACTTGGCGGCCTCGTCCTTGGCGTTGCGGTGCTCGCAGCAGTAGTAATTATACTGCTTACCCGTCTTCTTGCTCACGCCGGTGCGCTTCATAATCCGCCCGCCGCACTTGGGACAGCGGCCCGGCATCACCACCACCAGCGGCATGGTGAAGCTGCAATCGGGATAGCCCGGGCAGGCCAAAAAGCGCCCGAACCGCCCGGACTTTACCACCAGATTTCGCCCGCACTCCGGGCAGATTTCCTCGCTCACCTCGTCGGGCACCTTGATACGGGTCCCTTCAAGAGCCGTCTCCGCGTCCTTCAGGCTCTTTTCAAAGTCGCCGTAAAATTCCCGCAAAACGCCCTTCCAAGGGGTCTTTCCCTCCTCCACGGAGTCCAGCTTTTGCTCCATGTGGGCGGTAAACTGCAAATCCGCAATGTCGGAAAAGCGCTGCTTCATCAACTCCGTCACCACCCGGCCAAGGTTGGTGATTTTCAGGTATTTGCCCTCCTTCACCACGTATTCCCGGTCGAGAATGGTGGAAACGGTGGGCGCGTAGGTGGAGGGCCGGCCGATGCCCTGCTCCTCCATGGCGCGAATCAGCGTTGCGACCGTATAGTGGGCGGGGGGCTGGGTGAAGTGCTGGTCCCTGCGGAACTCCTTCAGGCCCAGTGCCTCCCCCTCCCGCAGGGCGGGCAGGGGAGATTCCTTTTCTTCCTTTTCCTCGTCCTTGCCCTCTTCGTAAACGGCGGTGTAGCCCGCGAATTTCAGGCCCGAGGCGGTGGCGCGGAAGATGTGCTCCCCCGCGGCGATGTCCACGGACACGCTGTCGTACACGGCGTTTTCCATCTGACTTGCCAAAAAGCGGCTCCAGATCAGCTTGTACAGCCGATACTGCTCTCCTGTAAGGTCGCCCTTCACCTGCTCTGGCGTCAGCTCCACATTGCTGGGACGGATGGCCTCATGGGCGTCCTGCGCGTTGGCCTTGGCCTTATAGCGGCGGACCTGCGCGGGGTAGTACTCTTTTCCGTACCGGCTCAAAATGAAGCTCTTGGCGGCTGCCTGCGCTTCCTCGCTGATACGCAGAGAGTCGGTTCTCATATAGGTGATCAGGCCCACCGCGCCCTCGCCCGCGATGTCCACGCCCTCGTAGAGCTGCTGGGCAATGGCCATGGTGCGCCGGGGGGTCATGCTCAGCTTCCGGGACGCGTCCTGCTGGAGGGTGGAGGTGGTAAAAGGCGGAGAGGGGCTGCGCTGCTTATCCGCCCGCTTCACGGACTTGACCGCAAAGGCCTGATTCTTCGTCTCCTCCACCACGGACTCCACTTCGTCCGCAGAGTTCAGCTCAACCTTTTTGCCGTCTCTGCCGTGGTAATGGGCGGTAAATTCCGTCTTTTTCCCATCGTCGGTGCGCAAAAACGCGTCCAGCGTCCAGTATTCCTCGGGCTGAAAGGCCTCGATCTCCCGCTCCCGGTCGTCCACCATCCGGGTTGCCACGGACTGGACCCGCCCTGCGGAAAGGCCCCGGCGGATTTTCTTCCACAAAAGCGGGCTGAGCTGATAGCCCACGATACGGTCCAGAATGCGCCGGGCCTGCTGGGCGTCCACCAGATTCTGGTCGATGTCCCGGGGCTGGCGAATCGACTCCTGCACCACCTTTTTGGTAATCTCGTTAAAGGTCACCCGGCGGGTCTTTTCATCCGGCAGATTCAAAAGCTGCTTTAAGTGCCAGGAAATCGCCTCGCCCTCCCGGTCGGGGTCGGTTGCGAGATACACGGTGTCGGCGGACTTGGCGGACTTTTTCAAGTCGCCGATGATGTCCTCCTTGCCCTTGATGGGCTGGTACACCGGGTCAAAGTCCTGCTCCACGTCCACGCCCAGCGTGCTCTTGGGAAGGTCCCGCAGATGGCCCATGGACGCCTTCACGCGGAAGTCCTTTCCCAAATATTTTTCAATGGTCTTGGCCTTCGCGGGAGATTCCACGATGACCAGGCTCTGCTTTGCCATAGCTACCTCCAAAACTTTGCGGGGTTAAGTGATAATCAAAGATTCACGGGGTCAGCGTCACGGCACGGACATACCGCTTGCCATCCCGCTGGGTTACAAATTGGTCGATTTCCAGCATGGTCAGGGCCGAGAGCACCCGCCGCACGGGCAGCTCCGTCAGCTCCGCCAAATCGTCCACCGCCATGGACTCCTCCGTCAGCGTCTGCAAAATCAGAATCTGATCGTCGGTCAGCCCCGCGTCTTTGACGGAAAGGGCAGGCAGGGCGGGAATCGCCGCCTCCACGGGCTGTCCCGGCTGCTTTTCAGGGCTGGGCGGCGCGGCGCGGGTCTGCCCGCGCAGTTTACCCGGAAACAGCGCCTCATACTCCCGCAGGATGTCCCACGGCTCCGCCGCCACCATGGCTCCGTCCCGAATCAGGCGGTTGCAGCCTTTGCTGTTTTCCGCGTAAATGGGGCCGGGGACGGCAAACACGTCCCGCCCCTGATCCAGCGCCATCCCGGCGGTAATCAGCGCGCCGCTGCGAATCGGGGCCTCCACCACCAGCGCGGCCACACTCAGGCCGGAGATGATGCGGTTGCGGACGGGAAAATGACCGGGCAGCGTCTCCGCGCCCGGCGGATACTCGGAAACAAGACAGCCGGCGGCGGCCACATCGTCATACAGCCAGCCGTTTTCCCTTGGGTAAATCACGTCGATTCCGCCGCCCAGCACGCCGACGACCAAGCCGCCGGCCCGGAGGGCGCCCTGCGCCGCCACGGAGTCGATGCCCCGGGCCAGGCCCGTGACCACCAGCGCTCCGGCCTCCGCAAGGCCAAAGGACAAATCCTCCGCGCAGCGGATGCCGTAAGGCGAAGCCTTCCGCGTCCCAACCACGGCGACGGCGGGCAGCTCGTCCACCGCGGGAAGCCTGCCCCGAATGTACAAAAGACAGGGCGGGTCGTAAATGCTGCGCAGGCGGATGGGATAGGCCGCGTCATGGAGCGTCAGCAAATGCAGGCCCAGACGCTCACAGTCCGCCAGAATTCGGTCCGCTTCCGCCAAGTCCTTCTTACCCAAAACCTCCGCCTCATGGCGGGTGATGCCCTCGGTGAGCAACAGCTCATCCCGGTCGGCGCAGTAAATATCCTCCGGCGTGGGAAAGCGCTCCAGCAGTGAGAGCTTCGTCTGACTGCCGACCCCCTCCAGCCGGGAAAGCCAGACCCAGTATTTCAGCATGGACATGTCCGTCCCTCCTCTATCCCCGCCCCCGGGCCATCTCCCACAGCAGCGCGGCGGCGGCCGCCGCCGCGTTCAGGGATTCGCAGCGCTCATTCATGGGAATTTTCACCGTGGCGGTGCAAAGAGCAAGCAGTTCCTGAGAAAGGCCCCGGCCCTCGCTGCCGATGGCGGCGGCGGCACGGGCGTAGTCCAGTTGGCGGACATCCCGGGTGTCTGCTTGCAGCGCCGCGCCGTACAGCGGAATGCCGCTTTTTTTCAGCAGTGCGGCGACCTCCGCCGCACCGCAGGTCCACACCGGACAGCGGAACGCCGCGCCCATGCCGGCCCGCAGGGTCTTGGGATGATAAAGGTCGGCGCAGCCGTTTACCAGAAACAGCCCGTCCGCCCAAAAGGCGTCTGCCGTGCGTAGAATGGTGCCCACGTTGCCGGGGTCCTGCACTCCGTCCAGCACCACATAGCGGCAGCCATGCAGCGTTTCGGGCAGGACCGCCTCCCGCATCCGGCAAATGGCCAAAACGCCCTGAGGCGTTTTGCTGGGGGCGACGGCCTCCATCACGTCCTCCGTCACCTCCACCGTCCGGACGGATGGCGGAAGACCTTCCAAGGCCCGTCCCGGCGTGGTCACCACGGTGTCCACCGTCTCGCCCGCCCAGCGGAGGGCTTCCTCCACAAGCTTCGGACTGTCACAGAGGAAGAGGCCTGTCTCCCGGCGAAAGCCGCCGTCTGCCGCCAGCTTTTTCAGCTTCAGGCAAAGGGGGTTTTTTCTGCTTGAAATTTGCTCCACGGCCCCGCTCCCCTTACTCAAATTTCAAAACGGGCAGCCGATACATTAAATAGGTAGGCCCCGGATTTTGATGTGAAAGTGAGTATATCATACGCCGTCAAACAATTCAAGTCAACGATTTTGCGCTGAAACGGGGTTTTTTGCCGCACTAACGCCCCTGAAAAGCCCGGGAAAATCCCGGCTGCATCATAAGACGGGCCTTGCCCGGTTGGCGCGCGCTCCTGCTCCAACCGGGCGAACGGTCAGCTTACCCGCACCTCAATCTGCTCCGCGCGCAGCGCGCCGGCAGAGCATAAAGCGGCAAACAACTGGTCCCGGCGGCAGCCATGAGGCATCCGCTCCTCCTGAACGGGGACGTTCAGGATTACGTGGGCGGGAACGGGCGCGCCGTCGTACAGCGGCAAGGTCACGGCGCAATGCAGCTCGGGTCTTGGGGCGAACAGCAGCAGCGCTTCCGCCGCTTCCATCTGCGCGGGCGCGGGCCGCAGCAGCAGCGACACGCCGAATTCCCGCCGAAGCTGGCGGGCCAGCTCTTCTCCTCCGTCCGGAATGTCCAGCAGCACATAGCGATAGCGCAGACACAGCTCCGTCACCGCCCGCACCAGCTCTCCCGTGAGATGGTCGGCACATACCGCCACTCTGGTTGCCCCGGAAATTCCCCGGTTTGCAAGCTCCGCGCGAAGCCACTCCCCTGCGATGCTGCGGTACAGGCGCGTCACTTCCACGGGAAATACACCGTATTTCGCAAAAATTGCCTCATAGGGAAACGCCTCCGGAAATACCGCACGGGTAACGCCCACTTTTTGAAGCTTTTTCGCGGCCCCCGCCGCCCTGCGGCGCAAAACGGCGGCCGGGGTGTTTTTCCGCCGCAGCAGCCGCACCTCCAGAAACCGCATTCGTAAAATCGCAGATTCGCCCGCCCGGCGGGGCGCTTTTTCCTCCGTCCATGCCACAAATCCAATCATGTCAACCTCCCTGCCCTCCCGTGGGAAACTCGGAGCGGCTCTCCCGCGCCGGAGCGGTCCGCTCCGGCGGGCGCAAAAGCCCTCCCGTCCCATTTCTATGGGACGGGAGGGCTTCTTATGCTGAGAAATCAGCGGGAGAGCGAATAACCGGTGAGATAATTCAAGGGATTGATGCGCACGCCGTTCTCCGAAATCTCAAAGTGGAGGTGAGGCCCGGTGGAGTTGCCGGTGGACCCGGTGACGCCGATGGAATCACCCTGATTCACATAGGACCCGGCGGTGGTGCCAAGACTGCTCATGTGAGCATACAGGGTGGTGTTTCCCCCGCCGTG
The DNA here is from genome assembly GCA_023393155.1 of Bacillota bacterium. Taxonomy (GTDB): domain Bacteria; phylum Bacillota; class Clostridia; order Oscillospirales; family Oscillospiraceae; genus Oscillibacter. The sequence continues at coordinate 6,259 of JAEWML010000183.1, read as the reverse complement.
GGAAATGACCACGTAATTACCGTAGGAGCTGGAACGCTGGGCCACAATCACGGTGCCCGCCTTGGCGGCGTGGATAGTGGTGGTATAGCCCACCCGTCCGATGTCGATTCCCTTGTGGTTTGTGGAGCCGATGCCCCCCGGAGACGAGCGGCCGCCAAAGGTGGAGGTGATATACCGGCTGTCCACCGGCCAGATGTAGCCGCCAAGGGCGGCGTTGGAGGGCTTGCCGCCGTTGGCGGCGGCCTGCTCCTCCGCAAGCTTGCGGCTCAGCTCCTGAATTTCCTTCTGGATGGCCTCCTGCTCCTCGGCAAGGCCGTCAATCTCGGCCTCCGTCTCGTTCTGGTCGCTGGCAAGCTGGCGAATCAGGTCGTTGGCCTCCGTACGCTGGGCTTCCAGCTCGGATTTCTTGGACACAAGCTCTTGCTTTGCTGCTTCCGCGTCGGCCTTGGAAGCCGTAAGCTGGGCCTCCTTCTGGGCAATCTCTTCCTGAAGGGCCTTGAGCTGGTCGATTACCGCCTGATCCGCGTACATAATCTCATTCACCGCGTTCAGCCGGTCCAACAGGTCCGTAAGATTGTCGGCCTTGAAGAGGACGGACCAATAGCTGACGGTTCCCCCCTCCTCCATGGCCCGCACCCGGCGGCAGAACAGCTCGTACTGAACAGCCTCCCGCTCCTGCGCGTCGGCCAGCTCCGCCTGGGTCTGGGCAATCAGGTCGGCATAGGTGGAAATCTGCGTCTCCACGTTGCTGATTTCCTTTACCTGCACGGCAATCTGCTGATCCAGCAGTTCCTTCTTCTTCATAACCTGCGCCTTGTCGCTGGATAGGGCCGAGAGCTTTGCCTTCAGCTCCTTTTTCTGCTGGTTCAAATCGGTGGCGCTGCTTTTCAGCGCGTCGATATCCGCCTGCTTCACGGCGGCCGCAGGCTGGGGCAGCAGTACCGCGGTGCAGATTACCAAAAGAGCCATCAATCCCGCCGTGAGGCGCTTCATCCGTTTCATAAATGTTCCACCCTCCCGTATGTTTCGTAAGGCATGGGTTACACCTGCAAAAACCGCCGGATGGCGGACAGGCTTCCCCCCACGCCCACAAGGATTCCGGCCACCAAAAACGTCGCCGCCACGGGGAGCCACAACTCCCCATAGCTCATCACATTGATGAGCTGGAGCGTATCGCTGTTCTCAACCCCCCGGGCCACCGCCTCATACAGCGTCCATTGCAGCAGGAAGGCCGCCACCGCGCCGGTGACGCCCAGCATAAATCCCTCGTATACAAAGGGCCATCGGATAAAACCGTTGGTGGCGCCCACCATGCGCATGATGGCGATTTCCTCCCGCCGGTCAAAGGTGGTAAGCTTGATCGTGTTTGACATAATGAACACGGACACCACCAGCAAAATCACAATCAGCGTCACACACACCACCGTGGCGATGTTCCGCACGGTAATCAGACCGTCGGAAAACTCTTCGTAGGCGGTGACCTCGGCGACGCCCTCCACCTTCTCCACGGCGGCCTTCGTCTCCCCTGTCAGCCGGATGTCCACGGTCTTCACGGCAAACCGGTCCCGGAAAATCTCCGGGTCCAAATCCTGAAACGCCGACTCGTCGGTATATTTTTCCTGAAAGTTCCTGGTGGCCTCTTCCTTGGTGATGAAGGTGGCGGAGGCCACATTGGGCTGGGCCTCAATCTTGCTCTGGAGCATACGGGCCTGCTGGGTGGTGTAGCTCTCGTCCACATACGCGAGGATTTCGTTGTCCCGTTCCATATCCCGAAGCTGCTGGTTGGCATTTACCGCCACCAGAGAAAACGTACCCATAATCAAAAGGCAGGCCACGGTGACGCCCACGGCCGCAAAGGACATAAACCCATGGCTGAACATATTGGAAACGCCCTCGTGGAAAAAATAGCGGAAATTATGCCTTCCCATGGATATGTCCTCCCACATAGCGGCCTACGGAATCGTTGATGATACGGCCGCCGTCGATGGTGACGACACGCTTTTCAAAGCGGTCCACCAGATCCTTTTCGTGGGTGACCACCACCACGGTGGTCCCCAGCGTGTTAATTTTTACCAATAGCCTCATCAGCTCCAGCGACCGGTCCGGGTCCAGATTGCCGGTAGGCTCGTCGGCGATGATGGTGGTGGGATTGTTCACCAGCGCCCGGGCGATGGCCACCCGCTGCTGCTCGCCGCCGGAAAGCTCCGTGGGGAAATGGGAGGCCTTTTCATCCAGTCCCACCAGCTTCAATACATAGGGAATGCGTTTGCGCAGCTCCTTCTCCCCCATGCCCACGGCCCGCATGACAAACGCCAGATTGTCATACACCGTTTTCTTCTCAATCAGGCGGAAATCCTGAAAAATCACGCCCACGGTCCGCCGCATCAGGGGCAGTTGCCTGTCGGTGATGTTGCTGACGGAAAAACCGTTGATCATCACGCGGCCCCGAGTGGGCTCCACCTCGCCGGTAAGCAGCTTGATAATCGTGGATTTGCCGGCGCCGGAGGGGCCGACCAGAAAGATGAACTCGCCGTCCTCAATGGTGAGTGTAATGCCCCGGATGGCCTGCGTGCCGTTGTCATACTCCATTTCCACGTCCTTCAGACGGATCATATACGCACCTCGCTCCGATCCGGCAGGACCGCCGGAATTTCCAAATTTCTGGTATGGTAGACATAAATCTACAATCAATCGTATTATATATGCTTTTCCCCCATCATGCAAGCGAAAATATAAAATGTATCCGGAAAATTACCGAGTGCGCGGTATTTTTTGTGCCGTCCTGTTTTCCGGAGCCGCCGTCCCATAAAAAAGGAGGACGGCACTAGCCGTCCTCCTTGATCCGCAGCTTTAGTTCAGCCGCACCTCTTTTGCCGATTCAGGCTGAAAATAGCCCTTCATGTCATACTTGTTATACCCGGAATAGTCGGACAGGGCCCGGCCCTCCAAAGAATAGCTGCGGATAAACCGCTTGCCGTCCACCGAGGTCCAGTTTTCCGCGTCCCAGGTAAGATAGCCGTCCTCGTCGGTCTGCTTTTCGGCAAAAAGCAAATCCACCTGCCGGTTGTGGTTGGCCACAAGGTCCACCAAATCGTCCCAGCTCAAATCCTTTTCGCACTTTTCAATCAGGTCGTTGACTTTCATTTCGTCCCCCTCAGCCCACGTAGCCGGCCTTTCTCAAAAGTTCCATGGACCGTTCGCTGTTGGCCTCGCTCATCATCACCAGCGGGCCGGTGCAGCCCATGCCGCTCTCGGCGTAAATCCCGGCCTTCCACAGCACGCGCACCGCATCCTCCAAATCCATGACCTCGATTCCCGCGATGCTGGCAGTCACCGGCTCCGAGGGCGGGGCCTTGACCTCCTCCGTCCCGGCGGCGGGTTTGAGGCAGGCGGTTTTGCGGGCCTCCAAAAGCTTGTTCAGCCCGGCCTTTTCTGCCTTGGCAAATTCCTCCCGCGCCACGTCGAATACCTTACCCCGCACCAGTTGGGCGGCAAATTCCAGCGCGTTTGCAATCAGAGGCGCGCCGGAGGCCCGGGAAATAATCAGAATCAGCTTTTCATAGCCCTTGCCGATGCCGGGGCCGTACCCGTACCCGCTGGACTCAAAGCTGCCGCCGGTTGTATAGGCAGACAGCATTTTTATGAGGACGTTTCCGGTGAGCGGGTCCGTCACCAGCACATCCGGCGTGCCCTGAAGCACGTCGTTTCCCCGCAGCACCGCGCCCCCGTCCGACCGGGCGGACTCCGCAAACCGGAAGGAATACCCGCTCGCCTGAAGCTGGCGGAGGACAGTCTCCGTCTGGCGCGCGCCGTCCACGTTTAAAATACCTATGGTGGGGTCGGGAATTCCGCTGGCCTTGGCCGCAATGATTCCGTAAACCGCGTTTTTAATCATACCCTCCACCCGCTCGGCACTGGAGGTGCCGGTGGTGGTGGCAATAAACATCTCCCGGCCCTTGGCGGGGGTCGTTACCCGGCCCACGGTAGACACGCCGATGGGGAACGGGAAGTGCATGGTGACAGCGCCGTCCACCGCGCCGCTGTCTACCAGCTCCTCCATTTTTTTGTGGCCCTCGTCCTCGCTTGATACCTTCACAGTGGTGACGCCGGGGCCTTCCAGCGTGCCGATATAGTACACGTCCACGCCCCGTTTGGCCGCCATTTGGGCGGCGGCCATGGCGTTTTCCTCGCCGTGCTCGCTGCCAAGGCCCGTCAGGGCGATTTTGGGACGGACGCCGTAGGAGCCGTTCTCCAGCCCCTCGGCCATCTCCAAGAAGGTTTTGGCGATGGTTTTTTGAAGATTATTCATGCCGCACCTCGCTCAATCTGCCTGCGCCAGCAATGTGGCCGCAAATTCCTTCATGGCTTTGGCAATCATGTCCCGCACCTGCTCCTCGCCCACGCCGGTCTGCGCCTCCTGCGCCCCGGCGTTTTTCTGGACGACAAAGGACACGCCGTCGAACAAATTGGTCATGCGCCCAAGGAACAACGAGCCCTTGCCCACAATCATGACCCGACTAATCTCACCCGCCAGCAGTTCCTCCCGGGCAAAGCCCAGATAGGGCACGCCGGAGGGAATGTGCCCCTGGGTGGGGGCCCAGCCGGTAAGCCCATGCTTCACCGTGAAGTTTGCCAAATCCGCCTTTTCCAGCTCTCCCCGCTTCACCGCCAGCGCGGCAATCATCTTGTAGTTGGAAAGGGGCACGTCGCCCGCTCCGGCGGGCTTTGTGATGTCCGGGTTCTGCATCTCGGGGGAATATTTGTCGATGTCGGTGATTTTCAGGCCCGCCCGGTCCAGCGGGTCGGTGACAAGGCTGGAGATGACCGCCTGGGGCGCGGAGCCGGTGCCCACGCTGTGGCGGCCCAGCAGCTCCAGATTGATTTCGGGGTTCACGCCGTCGTTCTCTGTGACCACCACGGCAAAGCCCGCCACCATGTCCTCCAGAATGGGCAGGCCCTTTTTCACATGGTCCTTGCCGTTCATGCCCAGCTTTGCCGTGCAGCCGCCGGCGGTGACCACCACGGTTTTATACGCGCCGGACTGAACCAGCGCGGCGGCCTCGATCATGGCGTGGGCGGGGGCGGCGCAGAAGCTGCGCAGATCGGAGCCGGTGGCCCCGGAAAGGCCCGCAATCTCCGCGGCGGCCTTGGCAAAGTTGCCGCCGCCCCGCTGGTTCATGTCGCCGCAGGCCTCCTCCGCGCAGTCGATGACGTAATCCACCTGAGACTTTTCAATCCCCGCGTTCTTCACCGCCGTGAGCAGTGCCAGAACGGAGGACGCCTTGGACACCAGATTTTCCATCATCACATGGGCGGAGAGGTTTCCGTCAATGTCGTGGGCGCGGTTTACGCAGCCTACCAGCTGATCATGGTGATACAGACCCTCGGAATGCTCCTGCTCCACCAGACGGGCAACCTCCGCGCCGTCGATTCCGTCGCGGATACGGGCAAGAATCGTCTCGTCTATCAGGGGATTTGCGGCAAGGTCACCCCTGTGGGCGGCCACAAAGTCCCGGTCCAGCTTCACAAGGTCAAACACGTCGCAGCTTTGCAGCAGCAGGAAAAACTCCTCCTGCGGCATGATCTGGCCGAATTTGCCGAAGCGCCCGCTCATATCGCAGGTCTTGTCATACCACGGCTGCTCCACGTCGGCAAGCTCCGCCGGAGTCTTGTTGCCGATGTAGACCTGATTGGGCCAATAAGACAGGGCCTGCTCAAAGCTGCGCAGGTGGGCGGGCAGCACCTTTAAATATTCGCTCTCCGGATTGACGATGCGCTCCGTGGTCTGGGTGGTGCCGCTGCGCAGCACCATGTCCGGCGTGTGGGCCAGAATGTAGCCCGCGCCCTTGATGACACTTTTCATGGCAAAATACCGTCCTCTCTGCACTTTCAAATCAATTTTTACGTGTTCCCGGTCCTCCGGCTTTTGGGAAATCTTTTATTAAATGTATTGGCGGGTATTTCTATAAGGTATGACGAAACCTTTGCAGGCAGCCGCGTATTGAAAGCGACAGCCGCCAATTGCGCGGTGCTGCCTTAAGCATGTTCGGTTGGCTGTGCTCTTTTGGGAGGCTTTCGCTCCCATTTCAGCGTGATTCGCATTTTCCGGGGCACTCTCATCTTTCTAAATCATTCGCATTTTTGCCGAGAAAACCACATTTCTGCCGGGACTTTCTGTTCCCCTTCAGGCCGTCCGGCGTTTCTTGCGGGCCTTTTGGCCGTCGCTGCGGAGAGACGCGAAGGCGCGGCGCTTTCGCGC
>JAEWML010000113.1 GCA_023393155.1 Bacillota bacterium | reverse complement strand
AATTTTCACGCCCGCGCCGCTGCCGCCGCCAAAATTTTGGGGCTGTGTCGCGCCATAGTCGCCGCCGCCGCTTCCAAAGCCGAAGCTGACCTTGGAGATAGGGATGAGGGTCACTCCGTCGGGCGTATTGATGGGCTGGCCCACGATGGTGTTGGTGTCCACCATCTCACGAATTTTTTCCATGGTGGAGCGCATCAGGTCGTTCAGCGGGTACTTCTTCTCAACAGTATTATCCATAGCGATTTCCTTTCTATGCGGCGGATTTCGGCGTTTCCGTCTCCGCCGTTTTTTCCTGCCGCGGTTTATCGTTTTTATGAGCCTGATAAAATTTTATAAGCCAGCGCGCGCCGGGAATCAGCGTACCGAAGCCCATGGACAGCAGCGTTCCCACGCGAATGGAAGCGCCGATATGCCCCCGGATGTAAACATGCTCTAAGCCGTAATCCACGCCCACATGCAAGGACGGCTTGGGAATATCGATCAGTTCTTCAAGCAGAGGCATCACCGTCCACATGACGGCGCAGACGCGGCCATAGGCTTCCGCCGCCGCTGCGGGGTCCTCCTGCCCCGGAATCTTTGCCGACAGCTCCAGCGGGTGGATGCGAATAACTCGGCCAAGCCGTCGCAAAATTCTTCCCATTGGTCCCCGAAAAATATGATATGCGGATTTTAAATCCTCCACCGTGGGAATGGGAATTTTCTTCACGGCTTTTGTCAGGTCCTTCGGCTTTTTTTTCTTTTTAGGCTTCGCGACTACTTTTACTCCACCCTTGGAGGGCGCAACCCGAAAGCGCAGGAAGCCGACGGCCACGTCCGCCGAGACAATCTCGGCGATGTCCACCCGGACGCCCAGCCGCACCCTGCACAGCAGGAGAAATAAAACCGCCAGACCAATTAAAATTTTCAGCCAGAGCAAGGTCTTTCCTCCTTCCGCAGCGTTCCCGGGCGGCAAGACTTATTCGCCGTGTTCCGCCCCGTCGTCCTCCGCCGTCTCCCGAAGCTCGCTCTCCGGGTCCACAATCTCCCCGTTGTCCCCCAAGCGCATCTGCCCCGCGCCGCCAAAATCCGGCAGCTCCGGCAAATCCTCCAGAGAGTGGAGATGAAATGAGCGGAGGAAATTTTTGGTGGTCCGGTACAGCCGGGGCCGCCCCGGCACCTGAAGCCGCCCGCACTCCTCAATCAGCTTTCGGTCCAGCAGCAGCCCCACGGTGTAGGCGCTGTCCACGCCCCGAATCTGATCCACATATGCCCGGGTCACGGGCTGATAATAGGCGATGACCGTCAGCACCTCCAGCGCGGGCTGGCTGAGCTTGGCGGGCTTTCGGATTTCAAAGGCCCTGCGGATTACCTCCGCATAGTCCGGCGCGGAGCATAGCTGCCATGTGTCCTCCACATGGAGCAGCCGCACGCCCCTGCGGTCATAGGCATAGTGATCCATCAGGTTTTGCAGCACCCGCTCCGCCGTGGGACGGTCCGCCTCCAGCGCGATGCAGATGCGGTCGATATGCACCGGGTCGCCGGAGGCAAACAAAATGCCCTCCACGGCGGACTCAATTTCCTTCATGTCCAAACTTTCCATGCCGTTTTCCTTACAGTGTCAGATTTTCGGGCAGCTCCTGCTCCTGCTTCACGGTGCAGTCCGTCTCGGACCCAGCCAGCCGGATGATGCTGGCGCGGCACAGCTCCAGCACCGCCAAAAATGTGGCCACCACCTCGCTGCGGGTCCGGTTTCCCCGGAACAAAAGCAAAAACCGGGTAATTCCCTCGCTCTTAAGCCGCTGGATAATGTCCCGGGCCTTGCTCTCCACCGGGTAAGGCTCGTGGCGCACGATGTCGGCAAAGGCCGCTCTGGGAGGCGGCAGCGTCCGATCCGAGCGCTCCCGAATGTCCGCCATGGCCAAAACCAGATCCCCCGGGTCCTGATCGTATTCAAAAATCTTTCCCCGCTCCACCGGCTCCGGCTGGCGGAGGACGATGCTGCGGCCAAACTCCCCCATGGGCTCCAGCCGCTTGGCCGCCGCCTTCACCACGCCGTAATTCTCACTCCGGCGGCGATCCTCCAAAGACTTAATCAGGGCGTCCATTTCGCCCCGTGCCTCCTCGTCCTCGATGGACAGAAGCATCCGCGTTTTGAGGTAGATAAGATGGGAGGCCATGGAGATAAATTCGCTGGCCACCTCCAAATCCATCTGTTTGCGGGCCTCCAGCCAGCGGAGGTACTGGCCGCAAATCAGGGAGATGGCGATGTCCTGAATTTCCAGCTTGTTTTTGCCCAGTAAAAACAAAATTAAGTCCAGCGGCCCCTCAAAGTCCTGCATTTCCTCCTGCGCCTTTGCCCGGACCACTTTTTCCAGCTTGAATACAGGACTGTCCAACAATCGTTCACCTCAATAAATCAGGTTCACCATAGCGGTGTACACGCCGGAGATGCCGCGGCCAATCAGGCCCCCGCCCACATTTGCAAAGGAGAGCAGCAACAAAAGCAGCATTCCGTACCGCTCGTAGCGCATCAGTGTGAAATAAGCGCGGTCGGGCAGCAGCGCGCCCACCACCTTCGACCCGTCCAGCGGCGGAATGGGGATCAGGTTAAACAGCCCCAGCCCGATGGAGAGAATGGCGGTGGTGTGCAGAAAATTAAAAATTCCGTCCCACAACGGCGTATACTCCGCGTACAGGTAAATCCCACGGCTGGCAAGAAGCAGCGCCAGCGCCAGCACAAAATTGGAGAGCGGCCCCGCCAGCGCCGTCAGCGCCATTCCCCGCTTCGGGTCCTTGAAATAGCGCGGGTCCACCGGCACGGGCTTCGCCCAGCCAAAGCCCACGGCAAACATCATGGCAAGCCCCAGCCAGTCGATGTGCCGCAGGGGATTGAAGGACAGCCGGTGCAGTTCCTTGGCGGTACGGTCCCCCAGCGACAGGGCGGCCAAGCCGTGGCACGTCTCGTGCACCGTCAGGCACAAAAGGACGGACGCCACCCGCAGCACCGCATCCAGCGCGGTGGAAAGGTCAAGCTGCCCAAGCAGCGTTTGAATATAATGCAGCAAAGCAATCTCCTTGCGTCAAACGCGTTTTAAAGTCAATGCACATATTATAGCAGTTTTTCCCTTTCATGACAAGGAGAATCCTTGGAAAAGCACGCAAAAGAACGGGCAGGGGACACCGTGCTTCCCCCACCCGTCCATATCCGACGTTACCTTCCCTTTTGCAGCAGCATATCCAGCACAAGGTCGTCCATTTTGGGCGAACCGTCGTTGCCAAGCTTCACAAAGTTGGCGATGGTCACCTCCGGGTCCTTCTCCACAATGCCGTCGGTGTGCTTCACGGTTTCGTCCCGCAGTGCCATTGCCGCGCAGTGGAAGGAGGTAAACACGCAGGTGGAGATTTTCAGCGCGCAGTCGGCCTTTGCCCCGTCGCACAGCATCCCCGTCACGTCCCCCAGCATATTGTTGACGGCATAGCCGACCTGCTGTAAGCTGCCGCCCAACAGATACACCAGTCCGCAGGCCGCGCCCGTGGCGGCGATGGTGGCACCGCAAAGGCCGGAGAGCAGGCCGAAGTCCGCGTGGATATGGATGGATATGAGATGGCTCAGCGTCACGGCCCGGAACATACGCTCCTCATCAATATTCAGGGATTGGGCCGCGGAGACGACGGGCATGGTGGCGGTAATCCCCTGATTTCCGGAACCGGAGTTGGTAACTACCGGCGCGTTGGCCCCCGCCATGCGGGCGTCCGCCGCGCTGGAGGTGACGGCCACCGCCTCCAGCATCACGTCGCTGCCCATCAGGCCGGACTCCTGACTTTTGCGGATGTGCCGCCCTACGTTCAGGCCGAAGTTTCCCTCCGCGCCCACCTTTGCAATTTCGCTGTTGATTTGAATGGCCTGCTCAATCATGTGCAGGTCGTCTTTCTCCCAATCCAGCGTTTCCACGAATTCATAAATTGTCTGGATACTCAGGGTATCCTTAATGACCTGCGGTGTGATGGGGTCGGCGGCAGCTTCCTGCGCAGCCGTCTCCAGCGCTTTGTGGTCTGCCTCCACCAATGTCACATTGGTGTGGGCCCCCCGGATAATGGCGCGGGACTGATGCTTGTCGTTGGTCAGCTCCACCTCTACATAGAGCTTATCCGGCTCCTTCGTCCGGCCCATCTCCACATGGCCGCTTCGCACCAGCTCCACAGCCCTGTCCACATCCTCCGGCGAAGCGCCGTCCACCACTTGCAGCCGGCGTTCCACCCGCCCGCACACGGCGCCCAGCGCCGCCGCGTAGTTCATGCCGGTGCACTCTGTTCCCGGTATGCCGGCAGCCATTGCGTTCTTGATGATGTTGACGCTGGCAAGCACCTTTACGTGGGTCGGTTCCCCCAGCAGGTGCTCCCGGGCGACAGCAGCGGTCAAGGCAATCGCCGCCGGCTCCGTACACCCGGTAGCCAGCATCATCTCGTGGTTCAGAATCTGACAAATCAAGGTACGATTCATGACAGTCCTCCTTTTTCCAATTTGTTTTCGTGGAAAAAACGCATTTGATTCTTTTCGTATTTTAGCACCGCCCTCATCAGAAAGCAAGGAGAGATAGATACCCCCGCCCCTGTTTCCCGAGTGTTTTAAAAGCCAAACCCCTGATTAAATTTTCACAACATAAAACAGTATAAAAAGCAACCGCCCTTACCCCGTCGGAGTAAAGGCGGCTGCCGTTCATTTAGCTTTTCGCGCGTTTTCCGTTTTAGAAAAGCCCTTTTTTGACAACGCGGGAAGTTACAGCTTATTTCGGTATGCCTCCGCACCGTCCAGCAGTTCTCCCGCACTTTGCAGCAGCGCGTCCGTCACCTTGCTGCCGCCGGTGATGCGGGCCAGCTCCTCCATGCGCCGCCGACGGTCCAACTGAAGCACCTC
>JAEWML010000089.1 GCA_023393155.1 Bacillota bacterium | reverse complement strand
CGGTGTTGGACTCCCGGATGCGGGCAGCCTGCTCCGCCACCAGCTCTTCCAGATGGAGCTTGTGACGGTAAAGCTCCACGGCGTTTTGTATCCGCCGTTTCACCGGACGGGCCTCAAAAGGCTTTATAATGATATCCGTGGCCCCCAGATCAAATACCCGAACCTCGCTTTCGGCGGTGTGGTCGGCGGTGATGACGATGATGGGGATACGGGAAAGGTCTTCATCCCCCGCCGCTTCCTGCAGCACCGCGTATCCGTCCTTTACCGGCATCAGTAAATCCAGCAGCACGGCTGCGATTTTCTGCCGGTTCCGGCGCATCAGCGTCAGCGCCTGCGCGCCGTCTTCCGCCTCTAAAACCTCATATTCTCCCTCGAACATGGCGGAGAGAATCGCGCGGTTAATCTGCATATCGTCCACAAGTAGCAACGTGTTGCAGGTCTGTGTCATTGTCCGCCCCTCCACACCGGATACAGGGTGCGGACACTGCCGCCCCTCCGGTCCTGTCGGCTCTGTTTCCTCCGCTGTGTCGTCATGGGTGATCTCCGTTCTATCTCAGTCTTTCGCTTCCCCGCCGCTCGGAGCGGTCGGCCGGCCTTTGGCGGAGAGCTGTAAAAATATTCACTCTTGTATGTTATTTTACTTCAAAACGGCCCTCTTCGCAATAGTTTGCATTGCTTGACTAACGTAATATTTTCCAATTTTTTGTGCAGAAAGTTCCAAGTTCCGTAATTTTTATACGAGGACTCTCTTGCTCCGGAAAAATCAGAAAACCGCCCCTGATGAAGTCTTTCATCAGGGGCGGTGATTGCTGCGGACTGTCTCCCGGCTCTCCCAAAGCCACAGAGGCGACTGCCGCGCGCGTCAGCCTCCCAAATATGCCTTTTTAATGGCGGGAGACGCTAAAAGCTCGCCGCTTGGACCGGTGGTTACAATTTTTCCCGTCTCCAATACGTAGCCACGGTGGGCAACGGAGAGGGCCATCTGCGCGTTCTGCTCCACCAGCAAAATGGTGGACCCGGCCTTGTTCAGCCGCTGGATAATTTCAAAAATCTGCTCCACCAGAAGCGGCGCAAGGCCCATGGACGGTTCGTCCAGCATCAGGAGCTTTGGGCGGCTCATCAGGGCCCGGCCCATGGCCAGCATCTGCTGCTCGCCGCCCGAGAGGGTCCCGGCCACCTGGCGGCGCCGCTCCTTCAGGCGGGGAAACTGCTCATAGACCTTTTCCATGTCACCGGCAATTCCCGCGCCCTTTTGCGTATAGGCCCCCATTTCCAGATTGTCCTGAACGCTCATCTGCAAAAACACCCGCCGGCCCTCCGGCACCAGTGCCATGCCACGGGAGACAATCCGGTGTGGCGGAACCTTGCTTAAGTTTTCACCCATGAAGGTCACGGAGCCCGTTTTGCTGTGCAGCAATCCGGCGATGGTGTTCAGCGTGGTGGATTTTCCCGCGCCGTTGGCCCCGATGAGGGTGACAATCTCTCCTTCGTTCACGTCGAAGGAAACGCCCTTGACGGCGTGAATGCTGCCGTAAAAGACGTTCAGGTCCTCTGCGGATAAAATAACGCTCATGCCCTCACGCCTCCTTTTGTTTGCCGAGATATGCCTCGATCACGGCGGGGTTGGACTGGATATCCTCGGGGCTTCCCTTTGCGATGACGTGCCCGAAGTTCAGCACGCAGATGCCCTCGCAAATGTTCATCACGAGGCTCATATCATGCTCGATGAGAAGAATGGCAATCTGGAAGGTGTCCCGGATTTTCCGGATATTCTCCATCAGCTCCGCCGTCTCCGAGGGGTTCATGCCCGCCGCAGGCTCGTCCAGCAGCAGCAGGCCGGGATTGGTTGCCAGCGCCCGGACAATTTCCAGCCGGCGCTGGGCCCCGTAGGGCAGGGACCCCGCCTTGGCGCGGGCCATGTCCTGCATGTCAAAAATGCTTAAAAGCTCCATGGCCCGGTCATGGGCCACCTTCTCTTCCCTCCAGAAGCCGGGAAGGCGGAAAATACCGCTCCACATGTTGTAGCTCATGGCGTTGTCCATGCCCACCTTCACGTTCTCCTCCACCGTGAGGTTGGAGAACAGGCGGATATTCTGGAAGGTACGGGCGATGCCCGCCCGGTTCACCTGAATGGTGTTCATCCCGTGGGTGTCCCTGCCGTCCAGCAAAATCGTGCCCTTGGTGGGTTGATAGACCTTGGTCAAAAGGTTAAACACGGTGGTTTTCCCCGCGCCGTTGGGGCCGATCAGACCCGCAATCTCCGTGCGCCCGATGGTCAGGTTAAAATTTTCAACCGCCTTCAGTCCGCCGAAGGTGACGCCCAGATTGATGCACTCCAGAATGGGACTTTTGCCCACGTCCCGGTCCGGAATCATTGCCCCGGAGGGGACGGGAATCAGCTTTGAAAACATATCAGGCGGCCTCCTTTCCGGCAGAGCGCCCAAATTTAAAGCGGGCAAAAAACGCTTTGAGCGCAGGGCTGTTGGTAAACAGCATTACTAGGATCAGCACCACCGCGTAGGCCAGCATCCGATAGTCCGCAAACTGGCGCAGCAGCTCCGGCAGAATCGTCAGCGCGGCGGCGGCAATGATGGAGCCGCGGATATTGCCCATGCCCCCCAGCACCACAAACACCAGCACCAGAATCGAGGTGTTGAAGTCAAACTTTTTTGCGAGAATCGAGGAAAAATTCATGGCGTACAGCCCCCCCGCCAGCCCCGCCAGCACGGCGGAGGTGACGAAAGCCATCATCTTGTACCGGGCCGGGGAAATCCCCACGGACTCGGCTGCGATGCGGTTGTCCCGCAGGGCCATCACCGCCCGGCCCGCCCGGCTGTGGACAAAGTTCAGCACCACGGCAAGGGTCACCAGGATAAGCAAAAAGCCTGCGGTGAGGGAAGACAGCTTGGAAATGCCCACCGCGCCCATAGGGCCTTGCAGCAGCATTTCCCCATCCGCCGCCAGATTCACGGCGGCGGCGCTCATGCCGAAGTGAAGCCCCGAACCGTCCAGCCCCACGTACACGCAGTTCATGATATTTTTAATGATTTCTCCAAAGGCCAGCGTCACGATGGCCAGATAGTCGCCCCGGAGCCGCAGCACCGGCACCACCACAATCAGGCTTACCAGTCCCGCCGCCGCGCCGCCCACGGCCATAGCCACGGCCAGACGCACCGGGCCTGCGGAAATCGCGCTCTCCAGCGCCGCCGCCGCGATGACGGCGGTGAACGCGCCCACGCTCATAAAGCCCGCGTGGCCAAGGCTCAGCTCGCCCATCACGCCCACCGTCAGATTCAGCGACACCGCCATGACGATATACGCGCACACGGGCACCAGCATGCCCTTCATGGAAGAGGTCAGCGCCCCGCCGGAAAGCATCCCCTGCATCAGGGCATACACCAATATCACCATGGCGTAGGTGATGAAGCTGGAGCGGGTGGAGGGCGCCATGTGTTTCAGTTTTGTCGTCATCCCTCTCACCTCAAACCTTCTCACGGAGCTGCTTGCCCAAAAGCCCGGTGGGCCGCACCAGCAGCACGACAATCAGCACGCCGAACACAATGGCGTCGGACAGCTCGGTAGAAATATAGGCCCGGGCAAAAATCTCGATGACGCCCAGCAGCAGCCCGCCCAGCAAGGCCCCGGGAATGGAACCAATCCCGCCGAACACCGCAGCGGTAAACGCCTTGATTCCGGGCATGGAGCCGGTGGTGGGAATCAGTGTCGGGTAGGTGGAACACATCAATACCCCCGCCACGGCGGCCAGTCCCGAGCCGATGGCGAAGGTCATGGAAATGGTGAAATTCACATCGATGCCCATGAGCTGCGCCGCGCCCTTGTCCTCGGACACGGCCCGCATAGCCTTGCCCATTTTGGTGCGGCCGGTAAATGCGGTCAGCGCCAGCATAATCACCAGACACGCCGCCACCGTAATCATGGACACATAGGCAATGTTCAACTGCCCGTCAAACAGGGACACGCCCCGCTGCCCGCCAAAGGTAAAGAAATTGGGGAAAATCTTCGTGTCGGAGCCCCACAGCAGCAGCGCCGCGTTCTGAAGAAAATAGCTCACGCCGATGGCGGTGATCAGCACCGCAAGAGAAGGGGCGGAGCGCAGCGGCTTATACGCCAGCCGCTCCACCGCAATTCCCAGCAGCGTGCACCCCGCAATCGCCAGCAGCACGGCGGGCACTGGGTGCCAACCCAGAGAGGACGACGTGATAAAGCACAAATAGCCGCCCACCATAATCACGTCGCCATGGGCAAAGTTCAGCATTTTTGCAATGCCGTAAACCATGGTGTAGCCCAGCGCAATAATGGCGTAAATACTGCCCAGGCCAATGCCGCCAATCAGATTGGAGAGAATCGTCATAGCAAGAGATACCTGCCTTCCAAAATTTAAAGCGCCGCCGCGCCGGAATCGGCGCGGGACTGCCCTCTGCGTTCTGGTCAGGAGGTCCCGGCCCGCCGTGGCGGGCCGTATCCTCCCGGCCGGAACGGCGGAAACCGGGAGGCCCCAAAGGGGGCCTCCGGTTCTCGCATCCGTGAAACCGGAAAATTACATGGTCACGTAAGCGCCGCTCTCAACCTTTACCACCATGGGAGCCTTGGAGACTTCGCCGTTGGCGCCCCAGGTCATGCCGGTGCCGGTCAGGCCGTCCACGCTGAAATCGGAGGCGGTGAACGCGGCGACCATGGCCTCGCACACATCCTCGTGGCTCATCTCGGCGGTCACGCCAGCCTTCTGGCAGGCGGCATAGATGGCGTAAATGCAGTCATAGCCGTCGGCGGCGAACTGGTTGGGCGTCTCGCCGTAGGCCGCTTCATACTTGGCGACGAAATCGGCGGAGGCGGCGTCGGAGGCGTTGAAGGGAGTCATCAGCATCAGGCCCTCGGCAATAGAGGTGTCAAAGCCCTCCATGGCAAGGATGCCGTCCATGCCGTCGCCGCCGAAGAAGATGGGGGAATAGCCCATGCTCTTAGCCTGGTTCAGCACCAGAGAGGCGGGGGTGTAATAGATGGGCATGAAGACCATCTCGGCGCCTTTGTTTTTTGCGTCGGCAAGCTGGACAGAGAAATCGGTGTTGGTATCGTCGGGGAAGGTGGTGGTGGAGACGACCTCCAGCCCCTTGGCCTGGGCCTCGGCGGCAAAGGCGGTGGCGATGCCGGTGGAATAGGCGTCGCCGTTGTTATAGAGGACGGCAACCTTCTTGGCAAGGGCCTTTTCCGACACATAGTCGGCGGCGGTAACGCCCTGGCCGGGGTCCGTGAAGCAGATCTGGAACACGTTGTCCTTGCCCTTGGTCACATCGGTAGAGGAAGCGGAGGGCGTGAGCTGGAAGTAACGGTCCGCATAAGTCTCAGCCGCCACGTTGACGCAGGAGCCGGTGGTGGTGCAGCCATAGAGGAGCTGCATGCCCCAGTCCTGCAGGGTGTGATAGGCGTTGACACCCTTCTCGGGGTCGGCTTCGTCGTCCTGGAAGTTCATCTCAAACTGCAAACCGCCCAGCGCGTTGATCTCATCCAGCGCAATCTGCGCGCCGTTGCGGGTGGCGATTCCGTAAGTAGCGGCTCCGCCGGTGAGAGGCCCGATGCCGCCGATCTTGATGGCGGCGGACGTTTCCCCGGCACCGGAGCCGGAGGCACTGCCGCCGGACGCGGCGGGCGCAGAGGTTCCGCCGTTGCTGCCGCAGCCGGCGAGGGCAGCCATCATGGCAGATGCAAGGACAAAGCTCAAAACTTTCTTCTTTTTCATCGTAACAATCTCCTTTAAAATCGTTATTCTCGGTGGTTCCGCGGCAGGAACTGGGACCGACGGCCGTCCGGTCCTTTTCCCGCCTCGAACGCTCAGCTTATACAAAAAAGCGGCTGCGCTCCAAGAGCGCAGCCGCTTTTCGTAACGAAAATCATGCGGTGACACGTCTCCTGCGCCTATTCACTTTCTCCATAATCAGCAGCCCTACCAGTACCAGTACCAATACCAGAATCGCCAGCAGCAGGCCTACTACCAGAATGGTGCTAATCAGGCTGACGGTAATGATAGCAATAATAATAATGGACGCCGCAATAACGGCGTCCAGAAGGGCAGCAATGTTCATATTAGAGGCAGAATGCGTGCAGGGGAAAGAAGCCTCTGCACAATTGGCAGACGCGGTCATGTCGGTATAAAAACGATTGGTAAACATCATAACCGTCAGGCTCCTTTCCAAAAATCTCTCGGCCTTCCCGATGTCGGGGGTCCGAATGGGATGGTCTTATTGTAGCGGCGCAGCCCCGGAATGTCAACCGCCAAAACGACAGCAGTTTTCATAAATCAAGCGTATAAAATCATAACATATAGGACGTTTATTACAAAAAGTCTCTTTTTACTGTAAATTTGTCATACCTCACCGGCGTTGTCTGCTGAGTTAAAGCCGCTCTTTTCCACCGTTTTTTACATAAAAAGCCCGGCCGAAGCCGGGCTTTTCCAAGAACAGCGCTCTTAATCCGGCACGGTGGGCACGGCTCCGGCGGGAATGGGGCAGGTGTAGCCTTCCTCCGTTCGGCGTAGAAATTCGGCCTTGGCCTCCTCCAGAATTTCGGGACCGTTCAGCAAGTCGATGGCGGCGGCGCACAGCACCTTCCCCGCGTGGACGGCGGCCTTGTGGCCGATGGCGGTTTTGTCGCAGGAGACGTTCTGCCAGCTATGTCCGGGGCAGCCGTTGGGCCAGGCCGCCACGTGAATCTGCGCGGTGGGGCACTGCCAGCTCACGTCCCCCACGTCGGTGGAGCCGGGCTTGAATGCCTCTCCCTGATACAGCGGCAGGAGAAATTCGTTCATCGCGCCGCCATTTTCATTACGAAGGGTTTTCACTCGCGCTGAATATTCCGCATCGTAATCGCATCCAATGCCGGGCAGATAGTCCGCGCCGTTGTAGGTTTTGGAAAGGCTGTCGGCAAAGGCCAGCTCCTCCTCCGTGTGGGTGGGCACACCCAGCGCGGAAAAATTCTCATACAGCAGCTTTTCCAGCGTGTGGTTGGTCACGGTGTCGGCAAGCCCGTCGATAAACGTGCGCTCAAAAGTGGTGTCGGTCATCAGCGCCGCGCCCTCGGCAATGCGGTCCACCCGCGCTTGCAGCGCAACCGCCTCGGACACATGGTTGGAGCGGACCATGTACAAAACCGTCGCCCGGGGCTGAACCACATTGGGGCTGCGCCCTCCCGCGTCCGTGATGGCATAGTGGACCCGGGCCTTGTCGCTCATGTGCTCCCGCAGGAACTGGACGCCAATGTTCATCAGCTCCACCGCATCCAGCGCGCTGCGGCCCTGCTCCGGGCTTCCCGCCGCGTGGGACGCCACGCCGGTAAAGCGGTACTGCACCTGAATGCAGGAGTTGGAAGACCCGGTGGCCACCTCGTTCCGGTCCTCCGGGTGCCAGGTCAGCGCCGCGTCCAGTCCGCGCCAAAGCTCGTCCCGGGCCATAAACGCCTTTGCCGCGCCGCCCTCCTCGCCGGGGCAGCCATACAGCACCACGGTGCCGGGACGCTTCGTCTCCTCCAGATAGGCCTTCACGCCGATGGCCGCTGCCATGGCCCCGGCGCCCAGCAGATTGTGCCCGCAGCCATGGCCGCAGCCACTGGGAATCAGTTCTTCCCGGTCAAGGCTCCCCCCCTTTTGGGACAGGCCGGACAGCGCGTCGTATTCCGCCAGAATCCCGATGATGGGCCGCCCCGCGCCAAAGGACGCGGAAAAGGCCGTGGGAATATTGCAAATCCCCTGTTCCACGACAAAGCCCTCGTTTTCCAACACCTCGCAGTACAGCGCGGCGGACCGCTCCTCCTGTAAAGACAGCTCCGCAAATTCCCAGATGGCGTCCGCCGTCCGGGTAATCAGCTCCGCCTTTTCGTCTATGGAGGCAACCGCCTTTTGCTTTTCATTGCCGATCATTTCATCGCTCCTTTTTTGCAGCGCGGCCAAGCCGCCCCGTTTTGTTTTTATTCCGCCGCCGGAACCCGCCCCGCAGGCGAAGCAGGCTTTGACGGCGCAACCCCCCGCCGGAC
>JAEWML010000043.1 GCA_023393155.1 Bacillota bacterium | reverse complement strand
AGCTGGCCCGGTGCATGGCCCTGCGGGGCGCGAAGTGCATATTCGTCCCGGCGGCTTTCAACATGACCACCGGTCCCGCCCACTGGGAGCTTTTGTTTCGCCAGCGGGCGGTGGACAATCAGTGCTTCACCGTGGGAGTTTCCCCCGCCCGGAATCCGGATGCGTCCTACGTGGCCTACGGCAACTCCCTTGCCGTGGACCCCTGGGGAACGGTTCTGTGCCGCGCGGAGGGGGAGGCCGCGGTGCTGTACGCCGAGCTGGACCTCTCCAAGGTCGAGTCCGTGCGCAGCCAGCTCCCCATTCTCTCCGCCCGACGCACAGATTTGTACGAGGTGAAGGAGCTTTGACCACTTCTTATAATTTGGCACCAAATCCCACATTATTATAAAAAGTCCCGTGAGATTTCGACAAAATCTCACGGGACTTTTGTGCTTTCGCTATTTTACGCGTTTTTTCCGTCCAGAATGTGGACGTTCAGATGGTCGTAGGCCATTTCAATCCCCTGCTCTTCGAAGACCCGCCGCAGGTTTTCTCCAAGGGTCAGATAGACCGTCCAGAAGTCCGCCGTCGCCGCCCAGCAGTACACGCTGTATTCCATAGCGCTGGGGCGGCACTCCGTGAGGTAAACCGAGGGCGCGGGGTCCGCAAGCATCCCCTCCGTTCGCTCCAGCGCCGCCCGGCAGGCGGCTTTCACCGTGTCGATGCTTGCGGAATAGGGCGCGTTCACCTTTTGGCAGATGCGCCGGCGGCCAAGGGCGGTATAGTTGGTGAGCTTTTCAGAGGAGAGCTTCCGGTTGGGAATCATCACCGTCAGCCCCTCCAGCGTCACCAGCTTGGTGTGGTTCAAGGCCATTTCCTCCACCGTGCCGGACACGCCGTCCGTCTCGATAAAATCCCCCAGCGTAAAGGGGCGGGAGGACAGCAGCACCAGTCCCCCGGCCACGTTGCCCAAAATGTCCTCCGCCGCCAGCGTAACCCCCAGAGAAGCCACGCTTAAAAGCGCCACAAAGGACGAAGAATTGATGCCCAGCGTATCCGCCACGATGATTGCCGTAATGATGTAGAGCACCAGCTTCACGCCCATCAGCAGGTACTTGCGCACCCGCTCTTCCAGCTTGCTGCGTCCCATAATCCGACCAAAAAGACGCATGAGAATCCGAATGACGATCAGGCAGACCAGCAGCACGCCCACGGCGGACGCCACCTTCCCAAACGTCAGCGAAATTCCACCCGGCAGGGCCGCATTCCACAGGTTCTCAAAGCTCATGACCTGCAGTTCTCCGCCGCCCGGTCGGCCTCAATCACCAGCTTCATGGCCTCCACCGCCACCTTCACGGAGGCGGCCGTATCCTCGCTCATGTTCTGGTCCAGCCCCGCTTTTTCCCGCTCCTGATTCCAAACCACATGGAAGCAGGAGCCGCACCGCACCCCCAGCGCCGCCGCCACCACGAACAGGGCGGCGGACTCCATCTCACTGGCTTTCACGCCCAAGCGCTTCCAGCTCTCCCACTTTTGCAGAAGCTCGTAAGATACGGGGGATTTATCCGGGCTGTGCTGGCCGTAAAAGCTGTCCTTGCACTGGACCACGCCGGTGTGAAGCGGATAGCCAAGGGCTTTCGTGGCCTCGGCCAAGTGGCCGGTAATGCCAAAGTCCGCCACGGCGGGAAACTCAATGGGCGCATATTCCATGCTGGTATGCTCAAAGCGGACGGCCCCCGTGGCCACCACGATGTCGCCGGACTGGACCTCCAGCGCGATGCCCCCGCAGGTGCCGGTGCGGATAAAGGTGTCCGCCCCGCACTTCACCAGCTCCTCCATGGCGATGGAGGCGGATGGCCCGCCAATGCCGGTGGAGCAGACGGAAACCCGCTCCCCCAGAAGCGTTCCGGTCCAAGTGGTATACTCCCGGTTTTGAGCCACCTCCACCGCGCCGTCAAGCAGCGCGGCGATGGAAGCCACACGGCCCGGATCGCCGGGCAGAATACAATAACGGCCCACGTCTCCCTGTGCGCACTGAATGTGATACTGTTTCGGTAAAGCCTGCATCTCTTTCACCTCATCAATTGATTCCGCCGCCTTTTCGGCAGCGGCCCGGAAAAAACACCTTTGCCGCCCCAAGGCGGCTTCCTATTTCATCGTCACCACCGTGACGCCGGATTCGCCCTCTCCGTAGACCCCCAGACGAAAGCTCTTCACCGCCTTATTCCGCCGCAGCAGCTCGTGGACGGCCTTTCGCAAAACCCCCGTCCCCTTGCCGTGAATAATGGTGACGGTTTCCAGCCGCCCCATCACGGCGGCGGAAAGGAAGGTTTCCACCACGCTCTCGGCCTCAATGCTCTCCATTCCCCGGATGTCCAGCTCGCTGGTGGCGGCGGGGCGCAAGAGCTGTCGGTCGGGATTGGAGCGGACCGGGGCGGACTTTTTCCGCTGGGCCTCCTCAATCAGCCGCACCTCGTCGGCCTTCACGGTCATTTTCATCCGGCCCGCCTGCAATTGCAGCGACCCGTCCTTCCCCACGGAGACAACCTCCGCAGGGGTTTTCACGCCGGGGATTTCCACCTGATCGCCCTTTTGAATGGGGCGGCTGGGCTTGGGAATCGGCTCCGGCTCAAATTCCCGGCTGCGCAGCTTTTCCTCGGCCTCGTTCAGTCCCCGGCGGATGGCGGCCTGCGCCTCGTTCAGGTTTTGCGCCGCGTCGGCCTGGGCCTGTTTTCTGCGCAGCTCCGCCAGCTCGTTCATCGTCTGGTCGGCGGCGGATTTTGCGTCCCGCAGGATGCGGCGGGCATCCGCCTCGCCCCGGCTGCGGGCGTTGTCCCGCGCCCGCTCCATCTGGGTGCGGAACTCCCGGGCCTTGCGGGCGTCCTCCTCCCGCTGCTGATAAAGACGGTCGGTTTCCGCCTGCTTTTTCTCAAGAGCCTGCCGCTTTTGCTCCAACTGGGTCAAAACGTCTTCAAACCGGACGCTGTCTCCCGCCATCTGGGCCTTTGCCTCCTCCACCACCTCGTCCGGCAGGCCCAGCCGCTTAGAGATAGCAAAGGCGTTGGACTTTCCCGGAATGCCAATCAAAAGCCGGTAGGTGGGCCGCAGGCTCTCCACGTCGAACTCGCAGGAGGCGTTTTCCACTCCGGCGGTGGTCATGGCAAAGGTTTTCAGCTCCGCATAGTGCGTGGTGGCGGCCAGCTTCGCGCCGGAGCGGCGCACCCGCTGGATAATTGCCACAGCCAGCGCCGCGCCCTCCACCGGGTCCGTTCCCGCGCCCAGTTCGTCGAACAGTACAAGGGTCCGCCGGTCCGTCTCCTTGAGAATCTGAACAATGCCGGTCATGTGGGCGGAGAAGGTGGACAGGCTCTGCTCGATGCTCTGCTCGTCTCCCACGTCCGCCAGCACCCGCTCGTATACGGAAATCTGGCTCCCAGACGCCGCCGGAATGTGCAGCCCGCATTGGGCCATCAATGTCAGAAGGCCCAGCGTTTTCAGGCTGACGGTCTTTCCGCCGGTGTTGGGGCCGGTGATGACCAGCGTGTCGAAGCTGTCGCCGATTTCAATATCGATGGGCACGGCCTTTGCCCGGTCCAACAGCGGATGGCGGGCCTTGCGAAGGACCACGGCCCCATCCCGCCGCAGCTCCGGGCGCACGCCGTCCAGCTTATAGGAGAGCTGGCCCCGCGCGAAAATTAAATCCAGCCGCACCAGCGCGTCGTAGTCTCCCTGAATGTCCTCCCGGTGGTTCGCCGCGTCGGCGGACAGCTCCGCGAGAATCCGCTCGATTTCCTTTTTTTCCTTTGCCTCCAGCTCAATGTACTCGTTGTTGGCCTGTACCACGCCCATGGGCTCCACAAACAGCGTGGCCCCGGTGGAGGACACGTCGTGGACAAGCCCCGGCAGCGCCCCCTTCTGCTCCGCCTTCACAGGCACCACAAACCGCCCGTCCCGCTGGGTGATGATGCTCTCCTGCAAGACCTTGCTGTAAGCTGGCGATGAAATGATGCGCTGGAGCACCTGCCGGCTTTTCGCCTGCGCCGCCCGCATTTTGCGGCGGATGTCGCCAAGCTCCGGGCTGGCGTTGTCGGAAATGGTGTCCTCATCCAAAATGACGGATTTAATCCGCTCCTCCAAAAACCGATTGCCGTGGAGGGATAAAAACAGGTGATCTACGGCGGTCTTCTCCCCCGCGTCCCCGGTAAAATACTCCCGGGTCCGCCGGGCGGCGGTTAAAAGGCCCGCGATGGTCAAAAGCTCCCGTGTGTTCAGCCCGCCGCCCCGGTCCGCCCGGTCCAGCGCTTCCCCCACCGGCTTTACCCCGGAGAAAGACGGGCTGCCCCGCAGGCCGATCATCTCCCGGGCCGCGTCGGTCTGGTCCAGCAGGCGCAGAACCTCCTCCGGCTCCGTTTCCGGCGTCAGTCCAAGGGCGCGGCGCTTGGCCTCGTCGCTCACGGCCTGATCCGCCAGCATGGAAAGCACCCGGGGAAGCTCCAGCGTGCGCATGGATTTTTCAAACAATTCGCTCATATTCGATCCTTTTCGTATAAAACATCCAAAATAGTACAAAATGTATTAGAAGTTTGACAAACTTTTATAGTAGTCCAGCGTGCGAAAGCTCCGCTCAAGCTGCACGGCCACATACCGCTCCGCCGCGTCGGAGAGCTGGCCCAGCGCCTCCCCCGTCAATGTAAACGCATAAAGCCGCCCGGGCGGGCCGTAGACAATGTGCCGCAGGGCGGCCACCGCCTCCGGGCGCAAAGGCAGGGCTTCCCCGCCGCCCGGACCGCCGCAGGCGGCACAGCGCAAAACGCCCTGCACCGGGTCCAGCCGCGCATCCTCCGGATTCTCCTCGCCGCACACAGCGCACCCGTCCGCCAGCGGTTCATACCCCGCAAGGCACATCAGCCGCCACTCAAAGGCGGGCTTGGCCAGCACCCGGGGCTTTTTCAGCGTGTCCAATGCGTACAGCCCGTTAAGCAGATGGCTCAAAAGCTCGGGCGCGGGAATCTCGGGAGAGGAGACGGCCTCCGTCAGCTCCGCAAAGTAAAACCCCAGCGCCAGCGCTTCAAAATCCGCCCGCAGCCCGTCAAACAGGGACAACGTGGTTCCTTCATTTAAATAATACCAGTCTCCCCGGCGATTCAGCGTCAGCTCGCTGTACGCAAGGGTCTGGCAGGCGGCGGCATAGCGGCAGCCTTTTCGCCGCGCCCCCTTGGCAATCACGGAAATTTTTCCATGGTCGGGGGTGAGGACGGTGAGAATTTTGTCCGATTCCTTTGTCTCCGTCTCCCGCAGCACCGCGCCCCGGGTCACAAGGTCGCTCACAGTGTCCCCTCCTCATTCCGGGGCGCTTGTCTCCAAAAATTCCCGGTACATGGCATAGTATTCCGGCGCGCCGGTGGTCCAAAACAGCATCCAGCAAGTATTAGCCGTCACAATTCATCACCTCTTGGAACAGTGTGTCCGATTTTGTCGAAACTATGCCCCAAGTCCCGGTAAATGCCCGGTCATATTCCTTATTATAACAAGGCAAAGGCCGCTTCGCAAGAGGCGGGCTTCGCCGCAAACCGCGCTTTGTTCGCTCTCACTGTCCGCCGGGAGGATTGCCGCCGGGCTTCTCCCCGGCCTGCTGTCGCCGCTCCAGCGCTTTTGTCAGAGCCTCGTGCATGGGGCGGACCTTTCCGGCAAGATTGTTTTTTTCAAGAACCGCCTTGATTTCCCCCCGGGTCTGAACCATTTCCTCCCGGAAAGCGGCGGCGGAAACCCGAAGCGCCCCGTGACCCAGAATAATCATCTGCTCGGCGGCGTCGGAGGAGACGACCCGCACCCGGTGCTCCCGCCCAAGCTGATAGGTGGTCCGCTCGATATAAGCGTCCGCCGTCTCGGCCTCCTTGGTGTAGACCAGATGGATGTTGTGATACTTTTCCACGGTTTCCTCGCCGCCCTTAACCTTGTACGCGTCAAACACCACGATGACATGGCATTTGCGAAAACCCTGATAATCGCTCATTAAATCGCACAGCATCCGCCGCGCCGCATCCAGGTTTTCCCCGGCGGCGGCCTTCAGCTCGTCCCATGCGAAAATGACGTTGTACCCGTCCACCAGCAGATATTCCGGCCCCGCGGGCAGGGGCGCGGCGCGATAAGCCGGGGCGGCATCCGCCGCAGGCAGAGGCTTTTGAAAGGTCCTGCGCTTCACCGGGCCATAGGTCCGCTCGAAAATGGCCCGCAGCTCCTTATCCTGCTCCACCGTCCCCGCATAGGCGGCAGAGCGGGCAGAGGAGGGGCCGGAATCGTTCCGCTTCACGGGCGTTCCGTCCGGGGAAAAACCGCTGTCCACATGGGCGCGGGCGGAAACGTCCCGCCACTTTACCACGCGGCCCGCGCCCCCCTCGCAAAAAACGGAGTCAGCCGGATTGTCCAAATCCCGTTCGGGGTCGTAGCCCGTCTCCGCCACAATCTGCTCCTGCCTTGGGCAGGGCCGATACCCTCCGGGCGCGCAGGATAGCCGACCCTGCCCCTTGGTATAGGCGGCGACCTCCGCCCCATAATCCCGCAGGGCGGACACCGGGGCCGCGCCGGTGAACAGCGCGTGCTCTCCCTGCGTCTCCGGCGGGGCAAGCTCTCCGCCCATCCGCTGCAAATCCGCCATGGCCCGGCCTGTCTGGGCTTGGGGGACCGAGAGAGAAAACTCGTACCACGGCTCCAGCAGAACGCTGTTCGCACCCATCAGTCCCTGCCGGACGGCCCGCCACGCCGCCTGACGGAAGTCGCCCCCCTCGGTGTGCTTTTCGTGGGCGCGGCCCGCAAGCAGCGTGATTTTCATGTCCGTAACAGGCGCGCCGGTGAGGACGCCGGGGTGCTTTTTCCACGCAAGCTGGCTCAGCGCCAGCCGCTGCCAGCTAAAAGACAGCGTCTCCTCAGGGCAGGCGGTGGCAAACCGCAGCCCCGCGCCCCGCTCCAAGGGCTCCAGCAGCAGGTGGACCTCCGCGTAGTGGCGCAACGGCTCGAAATGCCCGATGCCCACCACGGGGGCGGCAATTGTCTCTCGATAAACGATGGCGCCGGGGCCGAAGGTCACGTCCAGATCAAACCGGTCCTTTAGCAGCCGCTGCAAAATCTCCTGCTGAAAAAGTCCCATTAACTGCACGTTGATCCGCCCAGTGCGCTCCTGCCAGACCACGCGGAGCTGGGGGTCTTCATCCTCCAGCCGACGAAGCTGCCCCAGCGCGGTGTGGATATCGCAGCCGTCCGGCAAAAACACCTGACAGGTCAAAGCCGGCTCCAGCAGCGGCGGGGCGGAGGCGGCCTCCACCCCCAAGCCCTGCCCGGAAAAGGTATGGCTCAATCCCGCCACGGCGCAGACCGTCCCCGCTTCGGCGGCGTCGGCAGGACGGAATTTCGCGCCGGAATAAATGCGAAGCTGGTCCGCTTTTTCCTGCCAATCCTCTCCGTCCCGGCTGCCGGAAAGCAGGTCCTTTACCCGCAATTTTCCGCCGGTGACTTTTAAATGGGTCAGCCGCGCGCCCTGCGGGTCCCTGGAGATTTTATAGACCTTCGCGCCAAACTCCTCCCCATATACCGGCACCGGGGCAAACCGCGTAAGACAATTCAGCAGCTCCTCCACCCCATCCAGCCGCAGCGCCGCGCCGAACAGGCAGGGAAACAGCTTCTCTTCCCCCACCAGCTCCGCCACGGTTTCGTCCCGCAGGGTACCGGAGTCCAGATATTCCTCCATAGCCGCCTCGCCGCACAGGGCAATTTCTTCCTCCCGCTCCGAAGAAGGCCGGGAGAAATCCACACAGCAGCCGTCCAGCCGCACTTTCAGCTCCGCAAGAAGCGCGGCGCGGTCCGTTCCCGGCTGATCCATTTTGTTCACGAACAGAAAGGTGGGCACGCCGTACCGCCGCAGCAGCCGCCAAAGGGTCAATGTGTGGCCCTGCACCCCGTTCGCCCTGCTGATTACCAGCACCGCGCAGTCCAGCACCTGAAGGGTCCGCTCCGTCTCGGCGGAAAAATCCGCGTGGCCGGGAGTGTCCAGCAGCGTCAGCTCCAGCTTCTCCAGCGGCAGCACCGCCTGCTTTGAAAAAATGGTGACGCCCCGCTCCCGTTCCAGGGCGAAGGTGTCCAAAAACGCGTCCCCATGGTCCACCCGGCCCAGGCGCCGCAGCGCGCCGCCCACGTAGAGAAGTCCCTCCGTCAGGGTGGTCTTCCCCGCGTCCACGTGAGCCAATATCCCGACTACCAGCTTTTTCATCGTTTTCTCCGCTCTTCTCCGCTTGCATTCCGTAAAATTTCTCTCAGTATAGCAGTCTTGGAGCTTCAGGTCAAAAATAACATTTGCTTTTGCGGAAATATTCACTATAATGGCAGTGATGGAATCGCATAAAGATTTCTTAACGGCGCGTGCCGTATGACAACAACTGTGAAATTTGAGGTTCGTAAACTATGAAAATCATTATCGTGGGCGCTGGAAAAGTCGGGCTGGCGCTGGCGCAGAGTCTTTCCCAGGAGCATAGCATCACCGTGATCGATCAGAATCCCCGGCTTGTGGAGCACACTGTCAACGTGTACGACGTGATGGGCGTGTGCGGCAACGGCGCCAGCGCCGAGGTGCTGAAGGAAGCGGACGCCGGGCGGGCCGAGCTGCTGATCGCCACCGCCCCCAGCGACGAGCTGAACATTCTGATTTGTCTGGTGGCAAAATATCTGGGCGTGGAATACACCATCGCCCGCATCCGCCACCCGGAATACGGAGAACAGCTTCGCTATATGCGAAGCACCTTGGGCCTGTCCATGGCCATCAATCCCGAGCGGGCCACCGCCCGGGAGATTGCCCGCGTCCTGCGCTATCCCAACGCCATGAAGGTGGAGTCCTTTTCCAAGGGGCGGCTGGAGCTGGTGGAATACCGGCTGGACCCCGGCAGCACGCTGTGCGGCATGCGCCTGAGCAGCTTGCAGAAAAGCTTGAGGGCAAAGGTTTTGATCTGCGCGGTGGCCCGCAACGAGGAGACAATTATTCCCTCCGGAGATTTTGTCCTTCAGGTGGGAGACACCATTTACATCACCGCCTCGGCCCACGAGCTGGAGCAGTTTTTCCGGCATCTGGGGGTGTTTAAAAGCAAGGCCTCCTCAGTGATGATCGTGGGAGCCAGCAAGCTGTGCTATTATCTGGGTGCGCAGCTTCTGGAGATGGGGATGACCGTTAAAATCATCGAGCAGGATGCGGATCGCTCCACCCACATGAGCGAGCTGCTGCCCCGTGCGCTGGTTATCACCGGCGACGGCGCGGACAGCGATCTGCTGCGGGAAGAGGGGTTGGACCAGACGGACGGCTTCGTATCCATCACCGGCATGGACGAGGCCAATATCCTGATGTCCCTCAGCGTGGCCCGGCAGAACCCGAACTGCAAGGTCATCACGAAAATCAACCGTCAGCCTCTGGTGGATCTGGTGGCGGGCGCGGGGCTGATCGGCAGCGTGGTATCCACCGGCTCCGTCACCACGGAGCTGATTTTGCAATATGTTCTGGCAATGCAAAACGCTTCCGGCGCGCAGATTAAAACGCTGCACCGCCTGATCGGCGGCAAGGTGGAGGCGCTGGAATTCGGCATTCATTCCGATTCCCCCCTCATCGGCGTGCCCCTGCGGGAATTGAAGCTGCGCCCCGGCGTTTTGCTGGCGGGCATTGTGCGGCAAAGCGGAAAAATCGTCATTCCCTCTGGCTCCGACACCATCAACGCCGGGGACGACGTGATTGTGGTGGCCACCAGCACCCTGCACGACATCCGCGACATTTTGCGGTGAGAAGGACGGCAATCCATTGAATAGAAGAATGATTTGTAACATCCTCGGCAAAATCCTGCTGGTGGAGGCGGCGCTGTTGGCGCTGCCTTTGCTGGTGGCGATGGCGTACGGGGAGGAGGCGAAGCCTTTTTTAATCCCCATGCTGGCTCTGGTTCTCTTCGGCATTCCGCTGAGTCTGATTTCTCCCCGGTCCAAGTCGCTCTATGCAAGAGACGGTTTGGCCATTGTGGCGCTGGCGTGGATTCTGATGTCCCTGTTCGGCGCGCTGCCCTTTTATCTCTCCCACTCCATTCCCTCTTTTATAGACAGCTTTTTTGAAACCGTCTCCGGCTTCACCACCACCGGCGCAAGCATTTTGAAGGAGGTGGAGCTTCTGAGCCGGGGCATGCTGTTCTGGCGCAGCTTTACCCACTGGGTAGGCGGCATGGGCGTGCTGGTGTTCGTCATGGCCATTCTGCCCACAACCGACGGGCATGAAATGCACATTCTGCGGGCGGAAGTCCCCGGCCCCGTTGTGGGAAAGCTGGTGAGCCGTCTGGGGGACACCGCGAAAATTCTTTATGGCATTTATCTTTTGATGACGGTGGTGGAGATTGTTCTGCTGCTGCTGGGCGGGATGCCGGCGTTTGACGCGTGCATCAGCGCCTTTGGAACCGCCGGAACGGGCGGCTTCAGCTCCCGGAACCTCAGCATCGGCGCGTATGGAAGTCCCTATTTTGATATGGTCATCAGCATTTTCATGCTGCTGTTCGGCGTGAATTTTAATCTCTATTATTTCCTGATTATGGGCAGGGCGCGGGACGCGCTGCGCTCTGAGGAGCTGCGGACCTATCTTGTGATTGTCGCGGCTTCCACCCTCACCATTGCGTGGAATATCTCTCACCTGTTTTCCTCCTTTGCAACGGCGCTGCGGTACGCCTTCTTTCAGGTGTCCTCCGTGATTACCACCACCGGCTACGCCACCACCGACTTTAACCTCTGGCCGACCTACTCCAAGGTGGTACTGGTGCTTTTGATGTTTACGGGGGCCTGCGCCGGATCCACTGGCGGCGGCATTAAAATTGCCCGACTGGTAATTTTTTGCAAGACGGCTTTCAGCGACATGCGCCAGATGATGCATCCCAACGCAGTGGCCACCGTCCGGATGGAGGATCGCCCCGTAAACGGCAAAGTTTTGCGGGGAACCCACGTCTTTCTGGTGGTTTATATGCTGCTGATGGGCGCGTCCACCCTGCTGATCGGCCTGGACGGGTTTGACCTTGACACCACCTTTACCTCCGTCGTCTCCTGTATCAATAACATTGGTCCGGGCCTTGGCGACGTGGGCCCCATGGGCAACTTCTCGGAATTTTCGCCTGTGTCCAAGCTGATTTTGTGCTTTGATATGCTGGCGGGACGGCTGGAGCTGTTTCCCATGCTGCTGCTGGGTCCCTCCCTTTGGCAGGGGCACAGGCGCAGCATGCTGCGATAAATTTGAATTGGGGCGGAGGACGCATCGCGTCCTCCGCCCCATCTGCACATCGGAAAAAATCACAAAGCGGTTTCCCATTCCGGCGCTTGTTTTTTTATATCCGCCATTGACAAGCTTTCCGGATTCGGGTAGAATGCATGGTTAGAATATGTGATCCGAGGAGGTATACCATGGGCTTTCTGCTGACCGGCGGCAGCGTATTTTCAAACGGCGCTTTTCATACGGCGGACGTGGCCGTGAAGAATGGCCGTATTGTTTCCGTTTCCCCCTCTCTTCCCCGTGATAATCAGTCGGTTATTAAATTAGACGGTCTTTTTATTGTTCCAGGTTTCGTCGATGTTCATGTACATCTTCGGGAGCCTGGTTTTTCTTATAAAGAGACAATTTCCTCCGGCACGGCGGCGGCCGCCGCGGGAGGGTACACCGCCGTGTGCCCCATGCCGAACCTGAAGCCGGTGCCGGACAGCTTGGAAACGCTTCAGCCGGAGCTGGATATCATTGCCCGGGACGCAAAGGTGCATGTCTATCCCTACGGGGCCGTCACCGCTGGGGAGCAGGGGGTGTTCCTCTCCGACATGGGGGGCATGGCCCCCCACGTCATCGGCTTTTCCGACGATGGGCGGGGCGTGCAGTCCGACGATATGATGCGCGCCGCCATGAAAACAGCCAAGGCGCTGGACCGGCCCATTGTGGCCCACTGCGAGGCGGACGGACTGCTTACCCCCGGCGGCTGCATCCACGACGGGGCCTTTGCTAAGGCCCACGGCTTTCCCGGCATCTCGTCGGAGAGCGAATGGCGGCAGGTGGAGCGGGACGTTGGGCTGGTCCGGGAAACTGGGTGCCAGTACCACGTCTGCCACATTTCGACTAAAGAGAGCGTGGACCTTATCCGCCAAGCCAAGGCCGAGGGCCTGCCCGTCACCTGCGAGACGGGGCCTCACTATCTGGTGCTGTGCGAGGAGGATTTGCAGGACGAGGGCCGGTTTAAAATGAATCCGCCCCTGCGCTCCGCCCGGGACCGGGACGCGCTTTTGGAGGGCCTTTTGGACGGAACCATTGACTGCATCGCAACCGACCACGCGCCCCACTCCGCAGAAGAAAAATCCAAGGGCCTGCGCCGCAGCGCCTTTGGCATTGTGGGACTGGAGACAGCGTTTCCCATTCTGTACACCCAGTTGGTCAGAACAGGGCTTGTTTCTCTTGAACTGCTGATGGACCGTCTGTGTCTCCGCCCCCGGCGGATCTTTGGCCTGAGCGGCGGGGAAATCGCCCCGGGCGCGCCCGCCGACCTGACGGTGCTGGACCTGAACCGGCCCCACCGCATCGACAGCGGCGCGTTCCGCTCTCTGGGCCGGGCCACCCCCTTCGACGGGTGGCTGGTATCCGCCGCCGTAGCGGCCACCGTCTGTGACGGGGAGCTGGTCTACACTGATTTTCAACGGGAGGACGTATGAAACAATCTCTCTTTACCGTGGAGCACACCCGCCAACTCACGGACGAGACCTATGAAATGGTCCTCTCCGGAGACACCTCGGACATTACCGCGCCGGGACAGTTTGTGAACCTTGCCCTGCCGGGGAAATCTCTGCGCCGCCCCATCTCCGTTGCAAACTGGAGCGAGGGCGCGCTGCTGCTGATTGTCCGCGTTGTGGGCGACGGGACCCGGGAGCTGGTGCGCTCCGTCCCCGGCACGGAGCTGGACACCCTCTCCGGCCTTGGCAACGGATTTGACCTTGAAAACTGTCCGGAAAATCCAATTCTGATTGGCGGCGGCGTGGGTGCAGCCCCCCTGTTCGGCCTTGCCGGTCGGCTGCTGGAGCGAGGAATCAACCCCACGGTGGCGCTGGGCTTTCGCACCGGGAAGGACGCGTTTTATCTCAAGGAATTTGCGGATCTGGGCTGTCGCCTTTTTATCGCCACGGAGGACGGAAGCCTTGGCACAAAGGGCTTTGTCACCGACCTGACCCGTACGGCGACCGACTGCACCACAGCGTTCGTCTGTGGTCCCACGCCTATGTTAAGGGCCGTCTGGTCCCTGCCGGGGCTGACGGACGGGCAATACAGCTTTGAGGCCCGGATGGCATGCGGCTTTGGCGCCTGCATGGGCTGCACCATCGAAACGGCGAACGGCCCCCTCCGGGTCTGCAAGGAGGGTCCGGTGTTCCGGAAGGAGGAGATCATATGGTAGATTTAAGCGTGAATCTTGCGGGTGTGGCGCTGAAAAACCCCGTCATCCCCGCCTCCGGCACCTTTGGCTATGGCCGGGAGTTTGCCGAGGTTTACGACCTGAATATTTTGGGCAGCTTTTCCTTTAAGGGCACCACCGCCAATCCCCGCTTTGGGAATCCCCAGCCCCGGATTGCGGAGACGGCAAGCGGAATGCTCAACGCCGTGGGCCTGCAAAACCCGGGCATCGACGCGGTGCTTGCGGAGGAGCTGCCCCACATCGCAAAGATTTTTCAAGGCCCGGTCATCGCCAACATCGGCGGGGAGACGGTGGAGGAATACGCGGAGAACTGCCGCAAATTAAACGATTGCCCGCAGGTCGCCATCATCGAGGTGAACGTCTCCTGCCCCAACGTCCACGCGGGGGGGAAAAACTTTGGCTCCGACCCCGGGGCCGCCGCAGAGGTGACGGCGGCGGTGAAGGCCGCCACGGACAAGCCGGTATTCATCAAACTCTCCCCCAACGTGACGGACATCGCCCAAATTGCCCGGGCCTGCGCCGATGCCGGAGCGGACGGCCTGTGCCTCATCAACACCCTGCTTGGCATGCGCATTGACCTGCACGCGAGGCGCCCCGTGCTATCTAACCGCACCGGGGGCCTGTCCGGCCCCGCCGTGTTTCCGGTGGCGCTGCGGATGGTGTGGGACGTGTACGAGGCCGCGAACCTGCCCATCATCGGCTGCGGCGGAGTCAGCTCCGCCGAGGACGTGTGCGAAATGCTGCTGGCGGGGGCCTCGGCCGTTGAAATCGGCGCGGCGAACCTGAAAAATCCCGCCGTCTGCAAAACCATCATTGAAAAGCTGCCCGCCGTGTGCGAACGGCTGGGCGTAACGGAAATCTCACGTTTGACAGGAGGCGCGCATCATGCATAAGGACATTATCATCGCTTTGGACTTTCCCTCCGGCGCGGGGGCTCTTGCGTTTTTGGACCGCTTTCATGCCGGGGAGAAGCCCTATGTGAAAATCGGCATGGAGCTGTTTTACGCCGAGGGGCCGGACATGGTCCGCAAAATCAAGGACCGGGGCCACAAAATCTTTCTGGACTTGAAGCTCCACGACATTCCCAACACGGTGAAGCGGGCCATGGGGGTTCTCAGCCGTCTGGATGTGGACATGGTGAACCTCCACGCCGCCGGTGCGTCGGAGATGATGCGCGCCGCGCTGGAAGGGCTTACCCGCCCGGACGGGACCCGGCCTTTGCTGATTGCCGTGACCCAGCTCACTTCCACCGACCCCCAAACGCTGAAAAACGAGCTGCTGATTGACCTTCCCATGGAGGAGGCGGTGCTCTCCTACGCCAAAAACGCCGCCGCGTCCGGGCTTGACGGCGTGGTGTGCTCCCCGCTGGAAGCGGCGGGGGTAAAGGCCGCCTGCGGCGGCGGCTTCTTCACCGTCACCCCCGGCGTCCGCTTTGCGGACGGGGACGCGGGGGACCAGAAGCGGGTGATGACCCCGGAGCGGGCGGGAACAAGCGGCTGCGATTATCTGGTGATGGGCCGCCCCATCACGCAGGCGGAAGACCCAGTGGCGGCCTACCGCCGCGCGGTGCGGGAATTTATCGGCGAATAAAAGCATTTTTCTGCCAATATTTTACCCATAAAATCATAAGGAGCTAAAACGATATGAACATGGAACATGCGATTGCCCACGATCTTTTATCCATCGGCGCGGTATTTCTGCGGCCCGACGAGCCTTTTACCTGGGCCAGCGGCATCCGCAGCCCCATCTACTGCGACAACCGCCTGACCCTCACCGCACCGGCGGTGCGCACCCATGTGGAGGAGGGGCTTGTCTCATTGATTCGGGAGCGGTTTTGCGAGGCCGAGGTACTGATGGGCACCTCCACCGCCGGCATTGCCCATGCCGCCATTGTGGGCCATCTCATGGGCCTGCCCATGGGCTATGTCCGCTCCGGCCATAAGGACCACGGCCGGGGCAACCAGATTGAGGGCAGGCTGGAAGAAGGCGCGAAGGTCGTGGTGGTGGAGGACCTGATTTCCACCGGCGGAAGCTGCATCGAGGTAGTGGAGGTTTTGCGGGAGGCCGGGGCGCAGGTGCTGGGCATCGCCTCCATCTTTACCTACGGGCTTCAAAAGGGCCTTGACCGGCTGGCATCTGCCGACGTGATGAATTTCAGCCTGAGCAATTTCGACGCGGTATGCGAGGTGGCGGCGCAGGAGGGGAAAATCAAGCCCGAGGATATCCACCGCCTGAAGCAGTTTCGCGCCAACCCCGGCGACGAAAGCTGGATGACAGTCTAATCCTCTTTGCGGCACACAGGAAAGGAGCATCTCCATGTCAAACCGAAACCTCATCGACATCACCGACCTGACCCCCGCCGAAATTGACGGCTTAATCGCCACGGCGGAGGACATCATCGACCACCCCTCAAAATACCAGGACCTCTGCGCCCACAAACAGCTTGCCACGCTGTTTTTTGAGCCCTCCACCCGCACGCGGCTGAGCTTTGAATCCGCCATGCTGGCCCTTGGCGGCGGCGTGCTGGGCTTTTCCGAAGCGTCTTCCTCCTCCACCGCAAAGGGCGAAACGGTGACGGACACCGTCCGCACCGTGAGCTGTTACGCGGACATCATCGCCATGCGCCACCCCAAGGAGGGTGCGCCCTTTGCCGCCGCCCAGCGGGCGGAGGTCCCCATTATCAACGCCGGAGACGGCGGCCACAACCACCCCACCCAGACCCTGACCGACCTTTTGACCATTCACCGGGAAAAAGGACGGCTGAACGACTTCACCATCGGTTTTTGCGGGGATTTAAAATTTGGGCGGACGGTCCACTCTCTGGTGAATGCCCTTGCCCGGCAAAGCGGCATCCGCTTTGTGTTCATCTCCCCGGAGGAACTGAAGCTGCCCGGCTATCTGAAGGAAAACGTGCTGGAGAAGCAGCGCCTTTCTTATCGGGAGACGGACTCGCTGGAAGAGGCCATCCCGGACCTTGATATCCTGTACATGACCCGGGTGCAGAAGGAGCGGTTTTTCAACGAGGCAGACTATATCCGCCTGAAGGACACCTATGTTCTGGACCCGGAGAAGCTGATTCCCGCCAAGAAGGATTTGTGCATCCTCCACCCCCTGCCCCGTGTAAACGAGATTGCGGTGGCGGTGGACGACGACTCCCGGGCCTGCTATTTCGGGCAGGTGAGAAACGGAAAGTTTATCCGCATGGCCCTGATTCTTTTGCTGCTGGGCCTGCGCGCGGAATGAAGGAGGGCTTGCCAGTGAATATCGACAGCATTCAAAACGGCGTGGTTCTGGACCACATTCAGGCCGGAAAATCCATGGACATTTACAAGTACCTGCATCTGAACCTGCTTGACTGCTCCGTGGCTATTATCAAAAACGTCCGCAGCGGGCGGATGGGCAAAAAGGATATCATTAAAATTGATTCCCCCATGGAAGTGGATTTGGACGTGCTGGGGTACATAGACTCCAACATCACCGTCAACGTCATTCGGGACGGGGTTCGGGTGGCGAAAAAGCATCTGGAGCTTCCCGCTCGGCTGACAAATATTATCCACTGCAAAAACCCCCGGTGCATCACGGCGGAGGAGCCTCAGCTTGACGCCATCTTTCTTTTGAGCGACCGGGAAAAGCACGTCTACCGCTGCGCCTATTGCGACGCAGAAAAAAAGAGGAAGTTTTAAAAAAGCTTTGCGCAAAAGGGAGGGAACATCGCGGATGGAACGGCAGTCTGACGCGGCCTTGGCAAAAACCCCGGAAGCGCTTTCCCCTCCGTCGGACGACGTTTTAAACACGTCCCCCGCGTCGATTTCCGGCCCGGAGGAGCCGCCTTCCTCCGTGGAGCGCCCGGAGTACTTCTTGGCGGAGCATCCGGAATGCCCCCCGGAAGAGTGCCCGAAATACGCCCCGGAAGAGCGCTTGGAGGAGGCTTCCACCCCGTCGGCGGAGGCTGGGCTCACGGACGGCCAACCGCCCGACGCGCTAAACGCGCCCGCCTCGCGCCTGACGCCCCGGCTGGCCGTGGGCCTGATTCTGATGCAAAGCCTGTTTTTCGGCTTTGGGGACCCCATTTCCAAAAACGCGTTCAGCGTGGTGCCGGTGTTCACGCTGCTCTTTACGCGGTATCTGCTGGCACTGCTTACGCTGGTTGTATTTTCCGGGAAACGGATTGCTGCGGGTCTTCGCCGCTGCCGCGTCCGGGACTGGATTGGTCCGGCCCTGTGCATTGCCTTGGCAAATGTGGTGGGCAATGTGGCCATCACGCTCACCGCCGCCACCAGCGTGGCGTTTCTCCGGTCCCTTTCTACCGTGATGACGCCCCTGCTGGCACTGGCGCTGCTTCGCCGGAAATACTCCCGCAGGCACATTCCCATCCAGCTTTTTGTGGTGGCGGGACTGTATCTTCTGTGCGGGCGGGGCGGCCTGAGCGGCTTTGGCCCGGGGGAGGCGCTGGCCCTGCTGACGGCTTTGCTTTTGTCGGGCGCTCTGGTGCTGGGGCAAAAGTCCCTTTGCCGGGTAGACCCGCTGACGCTCTCCGCCGTCCAGACCGCCACGGCGGCGGTGCTGGCGGGAACCTGCACCTTCTCCCTTGACGGGGGCCTGTCCTCTCTCTCCGCCGCCACGCCCGGGGTGTGGGGCGTGGTGCTCTATCTGGCGATTCCCTGCACGGTGGGCGGTTTTCTTCTGCAAAACGCAGCCTTGACCGCCGTTTCCGCCCGGACCGTATCTTTGGTGCAGAGCATCTGCCCTGTGACGACGGCGCTGTTCTCCTTTCTTCTTTTGGGAGAGCGGCTCAGTCCTTTGGGACTGCTGGGGGCGGGCGTCATCGTCGCCTGCGTGGCCGCCGAGAGCTTGCTTCCCGAGGATGGGCCTTGCAATCCGTAATCAAATGCGTTAAAATTAAAGATACCGCGCGGCTTCCTGCAACAACGGGAAGCCGCGCTTTTTAAAGCCCTTGGGCACGGCTGCGCCGGGGCTTTCATGTATTGAGAGGTATTCCCATGAGTAAAAAGCAACGCGCCCTGCGGGGCACTCTGTGCTCCTCAGTCGGCGGCGTTTTCTGGGGCGTCTCCGGCGCCTGCGGGCAATATCTGTTTGAAACCTTCGGCGTGCCGTCCATCTGGCTGGTGTGCGTGCGGACGCTGGTGGGCGGCGGAATCCTGACGCTGCTGATCTTGCCCAAATACGGGCGGGATCTGCTGGCGCTGGTCCGCCAGCCCCGGGAGCTTGCGAAGCTGGCGGTCTTCGGCCTGTTCGGTTTGCTGCTGTGCCAGTATGCGTATCTGACCGCCATCGGTTACAGCAACGCGGGCACCACCACGGTACTGCAAACCCTGAGCCTTGTGCTGGTCATGCTCATCACCTGCGCGCATACCCGGACACTGCCCAGCCGCGTTCAGGCCGCGGCGCTGCTGCTGGCGCTGACAGGAACCTTCATTCTGGCCACCGGCGGCAATCCCGGGCAGATGTCTCTTTCCGTGCGGGGGCTTTTCTGGGGCCTGCTCACCGCCGTGGCGGCGACGACCTACACCCTTCTGCCCCGGGTGCTTGTACGGCGCTGGGGGCAGTTGATGGTCACCGGCGCGGGCATGCTGATCGGCGGCGTGTTTATCAATCTTGCCGCCCGGAGCTGGCGCTATTCCGTAAGCCTGCCCTGGCAGGGCTGGCTGGCGGTTGCGGGCGCGGTAATTTTAGGCTCTGCTTTGGCGTTTCCCATGTTTATGCAGGGCATCTCCGACATCGGGCCGGTGAAGTCCTCCATGCTGGCGGCCACGGAGCCGGTGTCCGCTACGGTCTGCTCCGCCCTGTGGCTGCACACGGCCTTTTCCCCTGCGGACCTGATCGGCTTTATTCTGATTATCGCCACCATTTTCCTGCTGGCACGGGAGGATAGAGCGGCGGACAGCGCCGCGTCCGACAAGGCGGAAGAGCCCTCCGCCGGAGCCGGCGCAGCGGAAAAAGTCCCCGCCGGAGCCGATGGAAGCGGCGCATATGAAGCCCTTCCGGCAAGCGGAGGACAAAAGCGGGACCCGTAACCTGAAAATTACGCTTGGGAGGGTTTTATGTACGACGAGCTGACAGAGGTTGACATTCGAAAAATGGAAGAAGAAATTTCTTACCGTATAACCGTGCTGCGGCCAAAGCTCATTGAGGATGTGCAGACCGCCCGGGGCTTTGGCGATCTCAGCGAAAATTTCGAGTACAAATGCGCCAAGCGGGACAAAAACCGCAACGACAGCCGTATCCGCTACCTCCAGAAAATGATTCACACGGCACAAATCATCCGGCCCGACGCCGCCGATACAGCGGACCGAGCGAGCCTGTTCGACACGGTGGTCATCGTCCCCGCTCCCACCGGCGTACCCCAAACCATCCGCATCGTCACAACCCTGCGTCAGGACGCGCTAAAGGGCCTGATCAGCAAGGAGTCCCCGGTTGCAAAGTCGGTGCTGGGCCACCGGGCGGGGGAGGTTGTCCGCGTGGAGCTGGGCGAGGGCCGGGGCTATGAGCTGACCATTCAGTCAGTAGAAAAGGGCACGGACGACCCGTCTTTGGACATCAGCGGATACTGAATTGCCCTGCGGCCCAAGCAGCGGCATACTGAATGACCAAGCCCCCGGCTCCTGACGAGCCGGGGGCTTCTTTTACCATGCTTCGTTCACGGCGGGCAGCAGCGCTTTCCGCAAGCAGCGGTACTTCCCGCAGGCAAAAACACGGAAAGCCCGAAATACGAAAGGGGAAAAGCCCCCAACAGGCACAGCCCGTTCCAAACAACGGCCACGGCCAGTAAACTCATTATAGCTGCTCTTTTTGTTTTGATATTCACAGGGGCTTTCTCAGTTTTTCAGGCTCAGGCCCACGGTGCGCATCACCTGCTCCACCTGATGGGCGGTGGCGTCCTCCCCCTCCCGGCTGGCCACAATCATGTCGGCATACTTGGCGTACAGCGGCTCCCTCTCCCGGTAAATCTCCCGGATGGTCATGTCTCTGGGCGCGGCAATGCCCCGGTCCCACAAATCCTCCGGCATCCGGCCCTCAATTTCCCGCAAAGGCGTTTCCAGCCAGATGCCGACGCCGTTTTCCAGCAGGTGCTCCATGGCATTGTGGGAGAGCACCATGCTGCCGCCGGTGGCAATCACCGTGCTGTCAAGGTTCAAGCTTTCGCCAACCTTCCCTTCCAGCACCACAAAGTCCTCCACGCCCATCTCCATCAGCAATTCCTTCAGGGTCTTCCCTGTCCGCTCGTTAATCACGTCGTCCACATCTAAAAAAGTATATCCCAGGCGGTCCGCCAGGGCCCTGCCCACGGCGCTTTTGCCCGTGCCGGGCATACCGATTAAAATCAGATTCTTCACAAGTTCCTCCTTAAAAATGCTCTTCCTGCGCCCTGAACTTGCCGGAGAGCCTCAGTCCGTCTGCGTATCGCAGCCGCCAAATGGGGCGGCGCAGCGTCCGACAACTGCCATTATAATAATTCCGCGGACAAATGTCCACCAGTAATTTACACAAAAATCAATTCTTTCGGAACCGTCTCTCTGCGTAAAAGCCCGAGGACGAAATCTGTGGATTTTGTCAGTTGCGACAAACCAAAAAGGCGGCTATAATGGGGGCAGCCTATAAGGTATTACCTGCTATGATAGATTTCATCGATAATGAGGTGCGTATTATGAGCGGTCAGCTCCCCCGGTCCAAAACCATTCGCACGCAGCTTCTCGCCGCCATGCGGGACGGTGCCTATGCCAATTGCGACCGTCTTCCCCGAGAGAGCGCGCTGGCGGAGAGCATGGGCATCAGCCGCACCCAACTGCGGGACGTGCTGGCCTCTTTGGAACGGGAGGGCTTTATTACGCGCCGCCACGGCGTGGGCACCGTGATCAACCGCCACGTTTTAAATATTCAGACCCGCATGGACATTGAGCTGGAATTTCTGGACATGATCCGCCAGAGCGGACGCAAGCCCGCCGTGGCCTTTGTCCAGGCGGAGGACGATCAGGCGGACGCGGATGTGGCGCGTAAGCTCCGCATCCCGGTGAACGCGCCGGTTATCCGCATTTCCCGGCTGTGCACCGCCGACGAAAAGCCCGCCATCTACTGCGAGGACATCATCGAAAAGGCGCTTGTGAACGGCAGCTATACCGCCAGGGACCTCA
>JAEWML010000226.1 GCA_023393155.1 Bacillota bacterium | reverse complement strand
GTCAAAGACGGATGGTGTACGCCGCTCTCCATCTCATAGCCGCAGACTCGGCAAACCTTGTGATGGGTCCCATTCCCCGCATCCTGCCATGCGCTTTCCTCATGGGCGCCCACAGCGGTTTTTTCGGTACAGTTGGGGTCCGTACAGTCGTGCCAGTGCTCCGCCTCATTTTTCGACCAAAGGCTGCTGAAATTATGCCCCGTTGGAGGATCGTCTGCCGCAGCGGGAATCGCCGTTCCCGCCAGCATCAGGGCCGCCAGCAAAAACGCGGGCAGCTTCTTCTTCCAAAACGTTTTCATCTTTTCCCTCCATCGCACGCATTGATACTTTTTCCATACTTACCTTTTAAGATAACGGAAAATGTAAACTCATTCATGAACAAATTATGAACAAACCGGCAATTCCGGTTTCTGCGGGAAAATATTTCCCCTTAGGCAAGTGTGCTTCACCGCCGGACGCCATCCGCCGAAAGCCTTTCCCGGCACATTTTCGCCGCGTCCCAATCAGTCTCCCGTGCGCGGGGCGCTTGGAAGAGCCTCCTCCCAAAGCCGCCTGGTGAAGCCCCCCTTTTCCCGCGCTTGGAGAAAAGCAAACGGAGGCCCGGACGAACGTCCGGGCCTCCGTTGATGGGTCCCTATGTGTTTTGTCCCGCTTGCCCGGAAACATGCCGGATGGAATCAACTGCGAAAATCCCAGCCGCTCCCGCTCATGGGAGCAGCTTTACTCCCCGCTGCCGGACCCTTCCTGACTTAATGCGCTGTTCATCATCAGCAGCAGCTCCAACACGCTGCGGAAGCTCTCTTCCCTGCGGCCCTCCAGCCACTGGACAGAGCCCTGCCAACTGGCGTTTTGACGAAATAAAATCCGCAGGCTGAAGGTAGCCGCGCGGCCCTGTTCCGGGCCCGAAGCCGTGCCTGCAAGGGGCGGTTCCACCGAAGCAAAGGTGCGCGTCCGCGCAAAAGGCTCCGGAAATTTTGTATCGTCCAGCAGTCTCTCCATCTCCAAAAGAAATTGCATCACGCCGCGAAACACAACAGGCTCCGCAAGCCCCGAATTGATCAGCCGCCCCGACCACGCGCCGTCCGCGCAGTCGTCCACGCAGACCACGGTGTCGCAGTAACGGCTTTCCCACCGCTTGTCCTCCATCTCTGTGCCACTTCCCTTCCTCTCGGACTCTTTAAAGCTTGACCTTATTGTAGCATCGGGAGGTTACAGCAACGGTTACAGGATTTGTTCCGGACTTCATTCGGAAAGAAATATTATCTGCAATTTTTTGTGCGGAATTTGTCCGCGACTCCGTTGGGAAAAGAAAAAGCCAGGGTTATTTCTTCCGCTTTCTCTGCCGCAGCTTATAGGCCCGCTTGTATTCGTACATTCTTTCGTCGGCGGCAGCCAGCAGGTCGCCCGCCTGCATGGTGTTATCCGGTCCCACCGAAATCACGCCGTAGCTCATACTGCGATCATAGGCGGTGTCCGCCGTCACAAGACTGCCGCGCAGCTGCTCCATGCGCTGCGCCGCCGACTCCTCGTCCCAGTTTTCCGCAAGCAGCATAAACTCGTCCCCGCCGATGCGGCAGACCACCGCATTCGGGGAGAAATTCAGCATGGCGCCGGACATGGCCATGATATACCGGTCGCCCTCCTCGTGCCCGTAACGGTCGTTGACCTGCTTCAAATCGTCCATATCGATGAAGCACAGGGCAAAGCTCCGCTTTTCCGCAATCCAATTCTCCAGCGTCTCCATTCCGTACCGCCGGTTGTTCAGTTTGGTCAGCGTGTCAAAATTTGCAATATTCTGAAGCTTTCGCATTTGCTCCCGCTCCGCGCTGATGTCGGCCAGCACAAACGCCATGGCGTTGTACTGGTCCCAGCGCAGGGGATGCATCGACACGGAAAAATTCTGTGTCTTGCCGCCGTCTGCCGGAAGCTCCAGTTCCGTCACGTAAATGTCGCTGTTCCCCCGCATGGCCGTCGTCTGCCGCTTCAGCCATGCAATCAGCTCCGTCGCGCCGTCCTCGCTGACGGGAAGGTCGTTCGATCCGCTGCTGACAAACAGAATATCCGAGGTATCCGCATCGGTCACAATGATCTGCTGTTCAATCTGTTTCGCCAGCATTTCGTAAAGACTCCTGCTTTGCATCATGGTGCGGATCTGCTCCAGAAGGACCGTCCTCCGCCGGTCAAGCTGCTCGATCATGGTGTTAAAGGCGTCGGAAAAGTCCCCCATAAAGTCTACGCGCTGGCGGTAATCTCCCATGGCCACCTGCTGTGTCTGCCACGTCAGGTGCCTGAGAAAGGCATGAAGCGCTTTCAGGGGCGCGGCCAGCTCATTGTCGGGCGGGGGCAGCTTCACATTCAGATTTCCCTTGGAAATGGCCTTGGCAAGCCTGGCGTTGTCTGCCAGGCATCTGCAAAAGGCAACCAGACTGTTTCCAAACTCCCGCAGTTCCTCCGGCAGCTCTCCCACGTTTAATGTGGCGCTCTCGGGGTCGTGCATCACCTGCTTCAGATAGTCCTGCAAAATCTCCGCCGCCGAGTTCATATGTCACTCACATCACTTTCCATGCCGCTCCGTCTTATCCCGGCGTTCCCCGAAAGCGGCACACCCGGTCGCCGTTGGCCCAGCAGTCAATTTCCCGCACGGTGTACTTTACACCGGTGTACGCCTCCAGAATTCCCTCGATAAAGCCCTCGTCGTAGTAGCATACGGTTTCGTTGGTGACGGGAATACCGCTGCAATCCAGATCCTCCGCCACCGTCAGCACAATCTCTCCCGTATCCTCCACATAGCTTTCCATCCGCAAGATACCGATTTTCAGTTCTTTAAGCGTCTTTTGCAGGTCCGCGACAAAGCCGTTGAACTCCACCGTCAGATCCAGCATATGCTTTGCAAATTCCATGCCCGCCAGATAGCCTGCCTTACGAAAATAGCCGTTGGCCCGCTCACCACCACAGTCCCGGCTCAGCACATCCAACATAGTATACTGCATCAGGCGATAGACCAGCACCGGCATCTCCATGCCCAAATCTCCCCGGCCGCCCTTGACG
Source organism: Bacillota bacterium (assembly GCA_023393155.1). Lineage (GTDB taxonomy): Bacteria > Bacillota > Clostridia > Oscillospirales > Oscillospiraceae > Oscillibacter. Next base: position 455 of record JAEWML010000226.1, on the reverse strand, counting down.
TCGCCAAGATTCTCCCATATGAAACGATTATGGGCAAGCGGCTGTTTCTCCGTGTTCATCAAAATCCCCCTTGCGGCTTGTAAAATAGGTCCCCGCGTTCCTCTTGCAGCACTTCCAGCAACAGGCCCGCCATCTGCGGGTCAAACTGCGTGCCCATGTTTTTCCGAATTTCCTCGGCGGCCTGCTCCACGGTGACGGCCGGACGGTATACGCGCTTGCCGATCATGGCGTCATAGGCGTCCGTCACCGCAAGAATGCGGCAGGCCATGGGGATTTCCTCCCCCTTCAGGCCCCGGGGATAGCCCCCTCCATCCCAGCGCTCATGGTGGGCCAGAATCAACTCCGCCACGCTGGAAAGCTCCGGCGTCGCTTGAGCAATGCGGAAGCCGATCTTGGGATGCCGCTTCATTTCTCCCCACTCCGCGTCGGTGAGCGGCCCCGGCTTTCTCAAAATA